>JBOHBA010000187.1:0-4124 GCA_050698095.1 Gaiellaceae bacterium | reverse complement strand
GCGCGACACCGTGCACCGGTAGTACGCTCGCCTGGCCCCCGTGTTCCCGCTTGTGTCGTAGAAGCAGACCCAAAGCACTCCAGTCGAGGGGTCTACGGCCGACTGCGCCCAGAAGCGGGCGGGGTGCGCACCGGCTGCCGTGCGCACGACCGATACTCCTTCCTCGCGCGATCTCGAGAGACGGATCGGCCGTAACCCTCTCGTGTATGCGTGCACGATGACGTTCGGGCTGCCGCTGAAGTGTGTCCTCCCATACGAGAGGTATACGCGGCCTGCGAAGCGTCCACGCGAGCGGTCGACGGAGAGGATGGGGTTCGCGTGGACGCAGGCCAACCCGTGAGCGACGATCACGACTCCGGAGCCGCAATGCGGAATCGGGACGATCGAGAACGAGACCACGTGGCGCTGGGGCTCGAAGCTGTCGCCGCCGTCCGTCGAGCGCGCGATCTTCAACGAGTAAGCGGAGTTGTCGTCCCACGCGACGTAGACGATGCCTCTCGTCGAGACTGCGATCGTTGCATACTTGAGAACGGTTCCTTCTCGGTTGACCTTGACAGGCGGCGACCACGTTCTCCCTCCGTCGTCCGAGTGACTCAAGACGATGCCGTAGACGCCGCGTGCCGAGATGCGCGACCATGCGACGTAGACGCGGTTCAGGTGGGGGCTCGCCGCGGATGTGTCCACTGCGATCGCGGGTTTGTCGTCGTATCGTGAGCGCCCCGGCCGCGCGACGCGCACCGGCTTCGACCAGGGGGCGGCAGGGCCGGGTCGGGAGGCGACGAACAGACGTGGCTTACCGCTCGTGCACGGCGTCGCTCGGAGGTACGAGTAGTACTGTCGTCCGGTCGCGTCGATCGCGACCCCTGGGTCGCCGGCGCAGCTCGCATCTCGGCTGGGAGGCTGCGGTGCCGTGGTTCCCGTCTCCCAGGTCGCACCGCCGTCCGTCGAGCTGTACACCGGCATTGACCCTTCCGCGAGGTCGTTCGACCCCGCGAGGAGCACCTGGTCGTTCGACGGATCGATGGCGACCGTCGGCTCGCTTTGCGCTCCCGGCAGTCTCGAGATGTTGACCTCGGGACCATGAGCACCGCTCGCTCCGGCCGCCGCGAGCGCCACGGTGACGATCAACGCGCAGAGCGCCGACGCGATGACACCACGCACGGTCTAGCCCGCCTCGCCCGCCAGCGCCGATCTGGCGTCTAGCCCCGAGCCGAGCGCGGGCTGGAGCATGTGGGCGTCGCTGCCTGCATGAGGCCGGATCAGATCGACCGTGACAACGCTCGTGGGAGCAGGCAGGGGCTGCCGTCGATTAGGCAGCCGGTGGAAGACGACTGCCGCGCCGTCCACGTCGCCGATCGGTCCGTACCCTGGAGAATCGAAGGTTCGCACGGCGTTCGTAGGGACAGTTCGTACTGTGCGGACAGCGTGGATTCCTCCGGCGAACGTGATCATCGCCCCCCGGCCGTCTGTCTCGCTCGAGGCCTCGACGCGGATTGTGTCGCGGAGTTGCGGAGGCCGTCAGTAGTCTTGCTCGCCGGCTCCACGCTGCGCGCCTGTCAGCACGACGTGCTGCTACGCGGAAGGCCCTTCCGCCTCCGCGAGTTGGATTCCCTCGCCGAGACCGAACTCTTCCTCGGCTCGTAGCACCGGCGCGCCGCCCCGGAAGCGTAGGCGGATTCCGACAACGACGAGCATCAACGCGATTGCGAGAAGCGAGACGAGTGTCGTTGCTGCTCCGAGCGCATACAGGTCGGGCCTGATCGCCTGACTGAACGTCAGGCCGAAGATCTGTACGGGCAACGTCGCGGTGTCGAATCCGCTGGTCAGCAGGACTGTACGGTCGTAGTCGTTCCACGTCAGCGTGAACCCGAACAGGAAGCACCCGAAGACCCCGGTCCAGACGAGAGGCAGCGTCACCTCGCGGAAGGTCCGCAGCTGATTGGCGCCGAGGTCGCGCGCGGCCTCCTCGATGTGCTCGTCGTAGCGGTTCCAGACCGCGAGCATCACCAGGAAGCCGAACGGAATGCCCCAGATCACGTTCGCGCCGAGCGCGGTCTTCCAGATCGACGTCGGCTCGTCGAGGAACCTCCAGAAGAGCTGATTGCCGAGACCTAGCAGGAAGCCCGGCGTCATCAACGCGAGCATGATCACGTAGAAGGCGATTCCGTCGCCGCGGAAACGCCGGCGGAAGGCCATCGAGAGCGTGAACGCGATCACGGAGACGATCACGCCGGCGGCCAGGCCCACCCAGAGCGACTGTTTGCCCGACGCCCGGATGTCCTCCGCGTGCGAACCCGGTATGTCCGCGTCGAAGAGCGACCTCCACCAGTCGAGGCTGACCGGTCCCCGAAACGGGAACGTCACACCGCCGAACACGCCCTGGAATGAGAGAACGCCCATCAACGCCATCGGCGTATAGAGAAAGACGAGGAAGAGCACGAAGTAGACGCCAAGCGCCCACTTCGACCAGTCCACGCGCCGGTTCACGTCACAACTCCTCGCGCAGCTTGGAGAACCGCGTGATGATGAAGACGCCCGCCATCAGGACGAGGACGAGTAAGACCGCGGACGCGGCTCCTTGCGGATACTGGATCGCGCCGACCTTCGAGTTGACCACTGTGCCGACGGACGTGACGTTCCCGCCGCCGATCACCTGCACGGTGCCGTAGTCGCCCATGGTGAGCACGAAGATGAAGATCGAGCCGATGACAGCTCCCGGCGCTGCCTGCGGAACGATCACTTCCTTGAAGGTTCTCCACCAGTTCCCGCCGAGGTCGCGCGCCGCTTCGAGCGCAGCCTGGTCGACCTGAGCGAGCGTGAAGAAGAGTGGCGTGATCATGAACAGGATGTAGAGCTGCACCAGCGCCAGGCGTACGGAGAGGGGGGAGAAACCGAGCGCGGCGACGGGCTCGTCGACGATGCCAAGCTTCTGCAGAGCTTGGTTGAGCGCTCCCTGCCGGCCCATCAGCGGATACGTCCACGCGATCGAGCGCGTGAGGAAGCTGGTCCAGAAGGGCGCCAAGGCGACGATGAAAAGAGCGATCTGCCACCGCAGCGTCCGGACCTTGAGCGCGAGGAAGTACGCGATCGGGAAGCCGAAGACGAGGCACGCGCTCACCGCTATGAGCGACGTCACGAACGACGTCCGCATGTTTTCCCAGTACGTCGAGTCGTGGAACAGCTCGGAGTAGTTCGAGGTCGTCCAGATCTTCTCGTAGCCGAAGTCGGTTCGCGTCCAGAAGCTGACGAGAACGATGAAGACGAGCGGTGCGAGCATGTAGAAGCCAAGCCAGACAAAGCCGGGCAGCGCCCACAGAGCTGTGATCAAGCCGCGTCTCTTGCGGCCCGACGTTCTTGTCTCACCGAGCGCGGTCTCGCGAGGCAGGTGCTGCTCGACGATCTCCTCGGCCTGCTCGATCTCCGCGACGTCGAGCCGGGGTCCGAGATCAGGATCCGAGGAGCTGGACATCCTCCTCCTTCCAGCGAACCGTGACCTCCTCACCCTCTCTCCCGCGCAGCGTGGGATAGCCCTCGCCCGGGACCTTGGCGAGCATGCGCTCGCCGCCCGCGGTGAGGTGGAGCTTGACGAGATCGCCGAGGAACTCGACGAAGACGATCTCGCACTTCGCAGTGTTCATGTCCGCTGGCGTCGATCCGTCCTCGTCGACCTCGAGTGCGGCGGCCCTGACGGAGACCATCGCAGGATCGCCGACAGCGCGCGAATCGCCTTCCACCCGCACGCTCGCCCGGACGCCGTGCGCGTCCTCGACCACGAGACGGTCGCCGTCCTTCGAGACGACCTTGCCCTTGACGATGTTGTTGTCTCCCATGAAGCGCGCGACGAGCTCGGTCGCAGGCTTTGTGGCGATTGTGAGTGGGTCGGCGATCTGCTGGATCCGGGCGTCGTTCATGACGACGATACGGTCAGCCATCGAGAGCGCCTCTTCCTGGTTGTGCGTCACGTGGATGAACATGAGGCCGAGCTGGCGCTGGAGGTTGCGCAGCTCGACTCGCATGCGCAGCTGGAGAAGGCGGTCGAGGTCGCCCAGCGGCTCGTCGAGCAAGAGCGCCTGAGGTTTCGTCACGAGCACGCGAGCCAGTGCCACCCGCTGCTGCTGCCCGCC
>JBOHBA010000186.1:0-3182 GCA_050698095.1 Gaiellaceae bacterium | reverse complement strand
ACGTCGAGTCCGGCGGGATAGCGCACGGTCACGGAGACCGGTTCCTCGCGCACGAGCTCGAGTAGCCCGTCGGCCGCGAGCTCGTCCAGGCCGGCGCATGCAGCCAGCGCGCGCGGAAAGAACCGGCTGCCGTCGAGGTGGCCCAGCACCTCCCCGCCCGATTCGACGAGCTCGTCTGGAGGTGACATCGTGAGATCGACGACAGCACCGCCCGGGACAAGTGCCACGAGGAGCCGACGCAGGACGTTCACGACGCCCTCGGGCTCCATTCATCAGAGTGACCAGGAGAAGAACACGAGGTCGACGCTCTGTGGCTCGACCTCGATCTCGGCGGCGCTCGCAACCTCGAAGCGCACTCTCTCGCGCATGTCCGCTGGGCAGCTGGAGCGCGCGCTCCGGATATCGTCGGCCTTCGGATCAAACGCGAGCACGGACGACGCGGTCGCAGCGATGCCCGAGGTCAGCCGTCCGGCGCCGCACCCGACCTCGAGCACACGCCTGCCCGAGAAGTCAGCTGCGCGCAAGATCGCCGCGAGATGCACCCCTTCGGCGTCCACCACGCGACGCATAGGGCGATACTAACGTCGTACTCGCGCGGCGCGATGCACGTCTCGGGTCGTCGCCGCTGCTCTCTCACTAGGCTGCGGCCATGTCTGCCGTTCCTATCGTGGCTCGCTCGTACGAGGCGTTTGCACGCGGTGACATGGACGCCGTCCTCGCCGACATGCATCCGGACATCGAGTGGCATCAGGCCCAGGGTCTCCCGCACGGTGGCCTCTACCGGGGAATCGAAGAGGTTCGCCGCAACGTCTTCGACCCGCTCGATCGTGACTGGTGGAACGAGTTCGTCGTCACGCCCGAGCAGTTCATCGACGCTGGCGCCGACGTCGTCGTGGTCGGCACGTATCGCGGCGTCGCGAAAGGAACCGGCAGGAGCCTGGACGTCCCATTCGTCCATCTCTGGACATTCCACGGCGAGTTGGCGGTGCGCTTTCGCCAATTCCTGGACACTGCGGGCTGGGTCGACGCGCTCGCGCCCTAATCCTTACCGCCTGTTGACACGACAGCGGCCTAGTGTCAGATTCTTGCGGCAGGCCCGCGCAGGGGCTCGACACGCCGTATCCTGCCGCAACAACGAGGGTGCGGACGACGTCCAACAGGCACCGATGTTTCAACCGAGGAGGGCGACTCTATGAGGAAAGTCATCGTTTTGATATTCGCGGCGGTGGTGGCGATCAGCGTGATCGCGGCGTCGGTCGCGGGCGCCGATTCGACGCGGGTCGCGAGCCCCGCAGCTCCCAACTGCAAGCTGGCCACGATCGCGCTGACGGGGCCGTACACCGGGCCGGCGGGTTCTGCCGGGCTCGATCAACGTAACTGGGGTCGAGTGTTCCTGACGAACTGGAACGCCGGCAGGACCATCCCCGGAGTACCGGCCGGCTTCAAGCGGACGAAGCTGAAGGCGGTCGAGGCCGACACACAGCTCAATCCACAGGTGGCGGCAACGGTTGCGGTTCAGCTTCGCTCGAACAAGGACGTGCTCGCCGTCAACGGCTTCTCGGGTAGCCAGGAGAACGTCGCCGGCGGCCCGATCCTGCGGCGAGGCGGGCTCTCGTTCGTCTCGGGCTCGGCCACGCGCGCGAGCCTGACCGATCCCACGACGCCGGACGGCAGCGTGCTGAAGAACGGGTTCTTCCGCCGCGTCATCCCGCATGACAACGTCCAGGGCAGGACGGACGTGACGTTCATGCGGGAGAAGCTCGGAGTCGGCTCGGGCGACACGGTGATGCTCGTCGACTCGGCCGAGGCGTACTCCGTGCCGCTCATCACCCTGATGACGAGCCTGCTCAACACGGCGGGCGTGAAGACCGATCGCCAATCGCAGCCAGCGGCGCAGACCGACTTCACGTCGCTTGCCAACCGGGCCGTCGCCCAGAAGGCGAAGGTCGTCGCCTGGGCAGGACAGGTCGCGTCGAACGCCCAGCTCTTCGCGCAACAGCTGAAAGCGAGAGGCTTCACGGGCGACTTCATCACGACCGACGGGGGATTCGATTCCTCCCAGTTCAAGGTGCCGGGGTCATACGTCTCGTCGTTCAGCCTCGACATCAACGACGTGCCGGTCGCCAGGCCCTTCGTGAATCAGTTCAAGCAGCGGTTTGGCGACACGATCTCGTTCGGAGCCCCGTCGTTCGTCGCGGTGCAGATGATGGCGATGGGCATCTCGACCGCCTGCTCGGATGGCAAGGTCAGCCGTGGCGAGGTTCGCCGCGAGATCGGCAAGGTCAGCATCAAGAACTCGCTGTTGGGCGCGCCCATCGCATTCGACAAGGCGGGTGACGTCAAGGGTGGCGTCGGCTTCTCGATCTTCCAGATCCAGGGCGACGGCTCCTACAAGATCGTCCAGAAGGGCTAACGCCCTTATTGAATGTCAGACGTGCGGCCCATCGTGACGGTGGGTCGCACGTCTGAGATGGTTCGCGCATGAAGGCGCTCCAGCTGGTCGGTTACTTCCAGGACTTCCAGCTGACGTGGGACTACTTCTTCGACCAGCTCGTCGCGGGTCTGACGCTCGGGAGCCTGTACGGCCTCATCGCGATCGGGTACTCGATGGTCTACGGGATCCTGAAGCTCCTGAACTTCGCGCACGGCGAGGTCTTCATGATCGGCTCGTACATCGGCTTCTTCGTGCTGACCTGGCTCGGCGGCGCAGCCGACCCGAGTCTCCCGATCGCAATCGTCATCGGGCTCATGTTCGTCGCGGCGATGCTCGGTGCAGGGTTTCTCGGCGTCGTCATCGAGCGGTTCGCGTACCGACCGCTCCGCGAAAAGAGAGCCGGGCGGATCGCTCCTCTGATCAGCGCGCTCGGCGTTTCGTTCTTCCTCCAGCAACTCGCGGTCATCTGCTTCGGATCGGCACCGAAGCAGTACGACTCGTTCTCGTTCGACGCTGGCTCGCTCTTCACGAGTGTCACGATCGGGCCGTTCGAGATCCAGTACATGCAGCTCTTCGTGATCGTCACGACGATCTGCCTGATGGTCGCGCTGACGATCTTCATCGCGCGCACCCAGGTCGGCCGGGCGATGCGGGCGACGTCGTTCGACCTCGAGGCGGCCTCGATGATGGGAATCGACGTCGACCGCGTGATCGTCGTCACGTTCCTGCTCGGGTCGGCGCTCGCCGG
>JBOHBA010000185.1:0-4583 GCA_050698095.1 Gaiellaceae bacterium | reverse complement strand
GCCTATGACTGGGACGAGGGCCGCCTGTTCAACTACGTCGGCGACGCTCAGAACACGTTCCCCGTGTGGAACGCGACACCGCTCGTCGCGCTCGACGTCCACGAGCACGCGTACTTCCTTGACTATCAGACTGCCCGCGCGGCCTACATCGAGGCGGTCCTCGTGAACCTCGACTGGGGTGTCGTGAACCACTGGGTCGACGCGTACCTCGTTCCGACCGAGTAGCCCGTGGCGGAGGCGCTCGCCGTGCTGGGCGGGTACCTCCTCGGCTCGCTGCCGTTCGGGTACTGGCTGCCCCGCCTCTTCCGCGGCGAGGACATCCGCGCGAGCGGAAGCGGGAACGTCGGCGCGTCGAACGTGTTCCGGGTCTACGGGCGGAGGCTCGGCTCGGCGGTCGCGCTGCTCGATGTAGCAAAGGGCTTCACCGCGGCGCTGCTCGGCCTGTGGGCGGGCGGAGCGCTCGTCGGCGTGCTGGCGGGAGCCGCGGCCATGATCGGGCACGCGCGGCCCGTGTTCCTCCGCTTCCAGAAAGGCGGGAAGATGGTTGCGACCGCCGGCGGCGCGACCTTCGCGCTCGCCCCGCTGACGGCGTTCCTGTGCATCGGAATCTGGCTGGTGGTGTTCCTGCTTACGCGCTTCGCGTCACTTGCGTCGATCATGACTGCGCTTGCGCTGGCCGTCTTTGCGGTTCTCTTCGACTACCCGTGGCCCGTGGCGGCGTTCGGGATCGCCGGCGCCGCGGCCGTGATCCTCATGCATCGCCAGAACATCCGTCGCCTGCTGGGCGGCACCGAGCACCGCTTCGAGCTGCGGCGCGCGCGCGGCGCGTAGCTACTTCGCGAGCCAGTCGGCGAGCGTCGTCTGGGACGGGCTCGGGTCGCCCGTGGCGAGCTCTCCGCGCAGCTCGCCGACCGTTCCGAACCGCTCTGCGACAACGTCGTGGATGTGGATCGTCTCGAAGTTGACCTGCTTCGAGAGCAGAAAGTCGCCGTCGGCGAGCTCGGGCAGCGCGTCGAGCGCGTCCCTGAGCGCATGGCGCACCGAGTCCTCGACGAAGCGCGGTTGAAGATGCGCATGCTCGACGACGAAAAGCTCGTCGGGGCGCTTGAGCAGGTCGTAGATCGGCGCGCTCATCGAGCGCTCCGCGATCTCGACGAGCAGCTCGGCATCGAGGTCCTGCTCGGTGCCAACGAAGAGCGTCTGGCGGCCCCGCTGGTTGTGGGTCGCGAGGGGGACGAGCTCGAGGATCGTCTCGATGTCGTCCGAGTCGAACCCCGCCTCGAGCAGTCGCTCGCTCGCGTGGCCGCGAACGAGGCCCTGCGCGCACGGGCACGCGTTGATGCCGGTCGCCTCGACGCCGACTGCGCGTCGGGTTCCGGCCGCGGACGCCGCCGCGATTCCGCACAACGTCACCATCTCCTGGGTCGCGAGCTGGGTGACGGGGGTGCGGCGGTGGATCGGCCACTGCGCGCGGATCCACACTTCCGCGCGGAGCGCGCCCTGGCGCTCGACGACGCGGTTCGCGATGTGCTCCGCGAGCACCTCGACGAGTAGCGCTTCGCGCTCGACGACGAGCTCGATCGCCTCCCCGAACAGCTCGGGGAAGCGCGACATGTGCACGCCCTTCTGGTCCGCCGCGAGATCGACCGTGCAGTCGATCACGGCCGCCATCACGGTCTCGGCGCTGCCGCGGCGGATCCGCACGGCCTTCTGAACACCCGTGACGCCGGCGCGCGAGAGCGCGAGCGCGATCTCGGGCGGCGAGGCCTGGAGATCCTCCGCAAGCTTCACGCTGTCGGCCACGCGGCTACCGTAGCAACGCGCACGATCGTCGTTCCGTGCTCGCATTGGGCGAGATGTATCTCGCTCCTACCGTAAGGGCGAGACGTATCTCGCGCCTTACCGAAGCAGGCGCGAGAGGCGGCGGTCCTTCAGTAGTCGTCCGCCGGTCTGGCACGACGGGCAGTAGTAGATCGTGTGCTCCTCGAAGTCGACGCGCGCGATCGGAGTCCCGCATTGGGGACAGGGCTCACCGAGCCGGTTGTGAATGACGTACACGTCAGCGTCGCCCTTGCCGTGCAAGCGGAGCTCGAGAGCCCGCTCGAGATCCTCGCGGATCGCGGCGCCCAGACGCTCGACCTCCTCGGAGCCGAGCTCCGTCGACGCTTTGAACGGCGAGAACCGCGCGCGGAGAAGGATCTCGTTCGCGTGCGCCCGCCCGATCCCGGCGATGGCCCGCTGGTCGCGGAGCAGCGGGTGCAGCTGCCGTCGCTCGCGGCCGAGGATCTCCGAGAGCCTCGCGGCGTCGAGTTCCAGCGCGTCCGGGCCGAGGTGGCCGAGGTCCAGCTCGAGCTGTCCGGGTGTCACGAACCAGACTCCCGCGCGCTTCTTCTTCCCGGCCTCGGTGAGCACGAGCTCGCTCCCGTCGGCGAAGCGAAGCCGGAGCATCGGCGACTTCGGCCCCTTCGCGCCCGCCGTGAGGTAGCGCAGCCGGCCGGCGCTCATCAGGTGCACGCGCAGGACGAGATCCGCGTCGTCGACCGCAAAGAGCAGGTTCTTGCCGCGCCGGCGAGCGCCCTCGAACCGGCGCCCTTCGAGCTCGGAGAGCGGCGGATCGAAGGTCTTGAGCGTGGCGATGTGCGCGGGCCCAGCTCTCTCTATCGGCGCGCGCGAGACCAGCGGATCGAGCTCGCGCACCCAGGCCTCGACCTCGGGCAGCTCAGGCAAGGGCGGGCTCCGGTGAGTCCTCGCGGGGCTCCGGCAGCTCTGACGGCCACAGGCGCATGACGTTGACAGTACATCGGCCCGGTTAGGCTCACGAGCTGTGGAGGCGCTCGTCGTCGAGGTCGTTCGCGGGGGCGTCGTCGAAGCGCGGCACCGCGTTCACGCGGCTGCCGTCCGCGACGGAAAGCTCGTGGCCGCAGCCGGCGACGCCGACCTGGTAACGCAGTTCCGGAGCTCCGCCAAGCCGCTCCAGGCGTTACCAGTGGTTCGCGCGTGGCCGGAGCTCGACGACTCCGAGATCGCGATCGCGTGTGCGTCGCATCTGCACCGCCCGGAGCAGCTCGCACCGGTGCGAAGCCTGCTCGCGAAGGCGGAGGCAGGCGAGGACGATCTCGAGTGCGGCCCAGAGCCCACCCGGGTCGAGCACAACTGCTCCGGCAAGCATGCGGCGATGCTCTTGCTCTGCCGTCGCCTGGGCTGGCCGGCGGGAGGGTATCGGCTGGCTCGGCATCCGTGCCAGGCGGCGATGCTCGCTGAGGTTGCCGGTGCCGCCGAGGTCGAGCAGTCGTCGATTTCGACCGCCGTCGACGGATGTGGAGTCGTGACGTTCGCGCTTCCCCTCGAGCGCATGGCCCATGCGTTCTCCAGGCTCGAGCTGCTGGCTGGAGGAGACCGCGTTACTGCCGCGATGCGTGCCTACCCGGACCTCATTCGCGGCCCAGGGGCTGCTGACACGGAGCTCATGCGCCTCGGCGACGGCTGGGTCGCGAAAGGTGGGGCCGAGGGGCTCCTGTGCGCCGCGCGTGACGGGCTCGGCGTCGCGCTCAAGGTCGAGGACGGCGCGACGAGAGCCGTACGGAGCGGTCTCGCCGCATTCCTCGAGAGACTCGCCTTCGCGGTCGGAGATCTCGGGGCCGTCTCGGTCGACAACTCCCGCGGCGAGGTCGTGGGTGAGCTGCGCGCTGTGTAGCTCTTCGGACGGACCCCTTCCACAAATCGCGCTAGCGGTCTAGTATCCGCGCGCTTGGTGGTGGAGCCGCGGGCCGCATGAGGGGGCCGGCTCAATGTGTGGAGCAAGGCCGGTGTCCGTTCGAGCGCGAGAGGAGAACCCCCTACCCATGCTGTCCGTCGACATCGCTCTTCCCGAGGTCGAGGAGCTTCAGCGCCTGATCGAGCAAGGACTCGAGAAGGGCTTCCTCACGTACGACGAGATCGTGGCCGGGCTCGACGACGTCGAGCTCACGAAAGAGCAGGTCGAGGACTTCTACACGTATCTGATAGACCACTCGATCGAGCTCGTCGAAGGCGTGGAGCACAAGGCGTTGCCGCACGAGGAACCGCTGGTTGCCGAGGACACGAAGGTTGCTCCGAAGCTCGACCTCTCCGTCGAGCCGTCGCTCGATTCGCTCAGGCTGTATCTCCGGGAGATCGGAAAGGTCGCCCTCCTGACCGCCGACCAGGAGGTCTCGCTGGCGAAGCTCATCGAGCGCGGGGACGCCGACGCGAAGCAGCACATGATCGAGGCCAATCTGCGACTCGTCGTATCGATCGCGAAGGGGTATCTCGGTCGCGGGCTCTCGTTTCTCGACCTGATCCAGGAGGGATCGCTCGGGCTCATTCGCGCAGTCGAGAAGTTCGATTACCGCAGGGGGTACAAGTTCTCGACCTATGCCACGTGGTGGATCCGCCAGGCGGTGACGCGGGCGATTGCGGACAAGGCGCGCACGATCCGGATCCCGGTGCACATGGTCGAGAAGCTCAACAAGGTCGTTCACATCGAGCGACAGCTCGTCCAGCGGCTGGGTCGCGAGCCCGAGCCGGAGGAGATCGCGGACGAGCTCGACATCCATCCCGACGAG
>JBOHBA010000184.1:0-2329 GCA_050698095.1 Gaiellaceae bacterium | reverse complement strand
CGTGTTGGAGGCCGCGGGCGTTCGCGGCCGGCGCGTAGAGAGAGTTCCCCTAGATGCTTGACTGGAAATTCACGCGGGCCGGATGACGGCCACGACACTGCGCCGGATCGCCACCCTCGCGCGTCGCACGCGGCTTCAAGCCGGCACAACGCGTGAGTGCGGACGCCCGGCTTGGTCGTGACCGCCCCCGGCTGCGCGCCAATTTCCGGCCGAGCATCTAGCGCTGCGCAGCCGAGGGAGGCACCTCGATTCGGACCGTCGAGCCTCGTGGGTAGTGGACCTCCGAGCTGAACCGTGCGTTCAGCGTTGCTGCGCGCTCCGCGAGCGCTTCGAGGACGGCGCTGCGGCGCTCGGGCGGGCCGTCGTCGGTGACGACGAGCACCGCTCCGCCGGCCGGTGTCGGGCGCACGGAAATCTCGATCCGTGTCGGGGCGCCTCGGCGTAGCGCCTGATCGGTCGCCTCGCGAAGGATCTGATACAGCGCCGTTTGCGCGTTCTCGCCCAGCTCGTCCGCGTGGTCGACGTCCGCTTCGATCGCGACGTCGTGTCGTGCCGAGAGTCGTCGGGCGAGAGCGCGTACGGCGGTCGAGAAGCCGAGCTCGCGCAGAACCTTCGGTTCGAGGTCTTCGCAGAGCGCGCGGAGATCCCGTGCCGAGTCGCGGGCGAGCTCGAGGCTGCGGGTGAGCGTCTCGTCCGCCTGCTCGAGCTCTCCCGCTCGGAGGCCGGCGAGCGCCGCATCGAGCATCTGCGCGATCGCCGAGAGGTGCTGGACAGGACCGTCGTGGAGGAGCTCGGCGAGCCGGCGTCGCTCTTCCTGCTCGGTCAGGATCCGCTCGGCGAGCAGCGCGCGCTCGGCGTCGTCCGGGTTCAATCGATCATCGCCTCGCGGAGCGCGATGGCAACCGCCTGGGTGCGGGTGTCCGCCTCGAGCTTCGCGAGGATGTGCCGAACGTGGCTCTTGACCGTCTCCTGGCTGATGAACAGCTTTGCGGCCACGTCGACGTTCGACATCCCGTCGGCGAGCAGCTGCAGGATCTCGCGTTCGCGGGGCGTGAGGATGTCGGCCTGGCCCTGACCGGACACGAACTCAGCCATGAGCCCGGGGTCGACGAACGTGTCGCCTGCAGCGACCTTCTCGATCGCCCGCAGAAGCGTCTCGTGCGGGGTCTCTTTGAGGATGTACCCGCGTGCGCCCGACTCGAGGCCGCGCTGGAGGAGCGACCGCTCGCCGTAGGCCGTGAAGATCAGCACGCCGATCCCCGGCACCTTCTGGAGCAGAGTCTCGGTCGCCTCGAGCCCGTCCATGTCGGGCATGCGCAGATCCATGATCACGACATCGGGGCGTCGCCTCTCGGCTAGCGTGACTGCAGACGCCCCGGTGTCGGCCTCGCCGATGACGCGGATCCGCGGGGAGCGTGAGAGCGCAAGGCGCAGGCCTTCGCGGACGACCTCGTGATCGTCGGCGATGAGGCAGGTGATTTCGTCAGCCACGTCGTCGATTCTACGGCGCGCATCGGCAGGATCCTCCCTCGTCAGACAGCAAGGACGAGCTGTGAGGGCTCGCGAGGAGGCTTGCACGCGCGTCCGGAGCGTGCAGTAGAAGTCGCCGTTGCGCGGCGGACCGGCTCTATGCGTGGCTCAGTGCCGAGCGTCTCACTAAGGAGTTCGAGGTCGGGGTCCCACACCACTGCGTAGCCCAGGCTGATGAAGGGAGGCCAACATGTCACGCTCTTGCGAGGTGACGTATCCCTTCTCGATCGTGCTCGCCGCCGCGCACGTCGTCGGCGTCGGTTTCGCTGCCTTTCAGATGTGGCTCGTCGGTGGTTTTCGGTGGGAAAACGAGACGCCGGAGGACGGCGCTGCAAACGACTGGCTCGTGCCGGTCGCGGGCGTCCTGGTGATGCTTGCCGTCGCGGTGCTCGTCGGGGTGATAGTCCGGCGATGGCGCTTCGCGGCCGCTGGGCTTGTTGCCGAGGGGGCGGTTGCGGCCATCGTCTTCATCTATGCGCTCGGCGAGTCGATTCACAGCGATCACGAGCTGGTCCTACACGCGGCCAGCGTGACGGCGCTGGGCTACTCGGCGGTCGCGCTGTCGGCTCGGCCCATCTGACACCGCCGAGCCAACGCTGCGGGCTAGAGTCGGGCGATGGACGAGCTCGAGGGCGGGATCCGGCGCGTCACGCTGCCGCTGCCGACGCGGCCGGGGCATGTGCACGCGTACCTCCTCCCCGGTGAAGACGGGTGGACGCTCGTGGACACGGGCGTGGGGCTTCCCGACGCGAAGGAGATCTGGCGCGAGAAGTTGGAGAACGCCGGCGCGCCCGTCGCC
>JBOHBA010000183.1:0-3420 GCA_050698095.1 Gaiellaceae bacterium | reverse complement strand
GCCCGCCACGCCCGCGTACGCCGCGCTGATGCCGAACGCGAGCGTCTTGTAGCGGGCCAGGCTGACGCCGGAGGAGACGGCCGCGGTCTCGCTGTCGCGCACGGCTCGGAACGCGCGTCCGGTGCGCCCGCGGAGGATGAGCCACGCAACTGCGAACAGGACGAGCGCGATCGACCAGGCCAGGTAGTACATCCAGTCGTTCGGGGTCAGTGAGCGGCCGAGCACGTTGACGTTCGAGATCGAGCCCGTCAGCTCGGGCGTCCCGAAGAGCTGGATGCCGGAACCGCCGCCCGTGAACTCCTCGAAACGCTTGACCGTGGACGGCATCGCAACCGCGATGGCGAAGGTCGCCAGTGCGAGGTACAGGCCCGAGAGCCGCAAGGCGGGAATCCCGAACGCCAGCCCGACGAGCCCGGCGACGAGCCCAGCGACGGGCAGCGTCCAGAGATCTTTCAAGCCGCCCGAGAGCGGCCCGCCGAACTGCTCGTTACCGGCCATCAGGATCGCGGTCGTATAGCCGCCGACAGCCATGAAGGCGCCGTGCCCGAGCGAGATCTGGCCCGTGTAGCCCGTGAGGATGTTGAGCCCAAGCAGGGCGATGAGGTAGATCGCGACGTAGGAGTACTCGCGCGCCTTGAAGTCCGAGACGAACGACGGCAGCACGGCGACGAACACGACGAAGGCCGCGAACGCGGCGAATCCGATGATCCTCTGGATGCGCGGCTTCATACTCGCTTCACCTCCGGCTTGCCGAAGATTCCCTGCGGCCGCACGAGCAGGGCCGCGAGGATGATGAGCAGGGCCGCCGGCAGCCGCAGCTCCTCCGTGAACCAGTCGAAGGCGCCGTACTGGCTCAGGTAGCTGAGCATGTTGAGCAGGACGCCGAGGATCAGCCCGCCGACGACGGCGCCGATGGGCGAGTCGATGCCGCCGAGAACCGCGGCTGCGAACGCGTAGATGAGAACCGCCGCCATCATGTTCGGATCGAGTCCGACGGTCGGCGCAGTCAGGATCCCCGCGACTGCGCCCAGCGTCGCCGCGAGCCCCCAGCCCAGCGCGAGCATCCACGTGACCCGCACGCCGACGAGGCGCGACTCCTCGGGATTCACCGCAGCGGCGCGCAGCGCGAGACCCACCTTCGTGAACTGAAACAGGAGCCAGAGCAGAAAGACGATCCCGAGCGCGACCCCGATCGTCCCGATGTCGTGCGCGGCGACGATGACCCCGCCGAGGTCGTACGTGTCGGTCCCGAACGGGCTCTGAAGCTGCTGCGGCTCGCCGCCCCACTGCCAGACGACGAACCCGTTGACGGCGACGAGCAACCCGATCGTGACGATCACGATCCGCAGCACGCTGCCGCGCTCGACCGGGCGGATGACGGCCCGGTGGAGCCCGACGCCGCCGCCGAACGAGATCGCCAGGGTGGCGGCGAAGGCGGGCCAGTAGCTCCAGCCGTGATTCACGGTGAGGCTCCAGGCGATGTAGGTCGAGAACGTCGCCATCTCGCCCTGCGCGAAGTTGATGACGCCGGTCGAGCGGTGGATGATCACGAGCGCGAGCGCGAGCAGCGCGTAGATCCCGCCCGACGCGAGGCCGGAGACGATCTGCTGCATGAAGTCCGAGAAGGCGGCGAGGAACATCAGTATCCGAGGTAGCTCTTCCGGATCGACTCGTTCCCACTGAGCTCGCCGCTCGTCCCGGTCAGCGCGACTCTCCCCACTTCGAGGACGTACGCGCGCTGCGAAGCCCTGAGTGCGATCCGCGCGTCCTGCTCGACCACGAGCACCGTCAGCCCTTCCTTCTCGTTGAGCTCGCGCACAATGCGGAAGAACTCGCGCACGATCATCGGAGCGAGCCCGAGCGAGGGCTCGTCGAGGAGGAGCAGCCGCGGCCGGCTCATCAGCGCCCGCCCGAGCGCCAGCATCTGCTGCTCGCCTCCCGAGAGCGTCCCGGCTCGCTGGCTCCCGCGCGCGACCATCCAGGGGAAGTACTCGGCGATCCGTGCGATGTCCGCCTTGGCCGAGCGATCGCGCCGTGTGTAGGCGCCCAGCCTGAGGTTCTCCGTGACCGTGAGATCGACGAACGTCCCGCGGCCCTCGGGAACGTGAGCTATCCCGGTCTTGGCGGCGACCTCCGGGCCACCCTTCAGCGTCTTCCCGTCGAGCTCGATCGTCCCGCTGCGCGAGACCGTGCCCGAGATCGCGCGGAGCGTTGTCGTCTTCCCGGCGCCGTTTGCGCCGAGAACCGCGACGACCTCCCCTTCGCGGACCGTGAGCGAGACGTCGTGCAGCGCCTGCACGGGGCCGTAGCGAGCGCCGACCCGATCGAGCTCGAGGAGCGCCATTACCCGGCCTCGTCCTCCGCCGGCTCGCTCGGCTGCGCAGGCTGTGCTTCATCCTCGTCGTCGTCCGACCCGAGGTACGCCTCGATCACCGCCGGGTCGGCTCGAACCTCGGCCGGCGCGCCATCAGCGATCTTGCGACCGAAGCTCAAGACGTTCACGTGGTCAGAGATGCCCATGACGAGATTCATGTGGTGCTCGACCAGCAGGACGGTGAGCTTGAAGTCGTCCCTGATGCGCCGGATGAAGGTTCCGAGCTCCCCCACCTCGTGGTGATTCAGCCCTCCGGCCGGCTCGTCGAGCAGCAGGAGCCGTGGCTTGGCGACGAGCGCCCGTGCGAGCTCTACGCGCTTCTGGATGCCATATGGAAGTGCCGCAGCAGAAAAATGGGCACGGTCGCGAAGCCCGACGACGTCGAGCACCTCGAGCGCGTCTTTCTCGCCACTCTTGCGCCCCTGGCCGTGCGCGCCCACGCGCACGTTCTCGAGCACCGACATCGTCCGGAAGAGCTGGATGTTCTGGAACGTTCGCGCGATCCCGCGACGCACGATCTTGTGCGCCGGCTGACGCAGAATCGACTTGCCGTCGAGCGTGACCTCGCCCGAGTTAGGCTGATAAAGCCGCGTGATGACGTTGAAGGCCGTCGTCTTTCCGGCGCCGTTCGGCCCGATGAGCCCCGAGATGTGCCCCTCCTCGACCTCGAAGGAGACGCCGTCGAGCGCGACGATGCCACCGAAGCGGAGGGTGACGTCCCGTACCTCGAGGAGGGCCATCGCCGACGAACCCTAAACCGGCTCGACCCGCGGTGGCAACGATCTCGCCACCAGCCCCGAGCGCAGCGCTCGCGGGGCACTAGACTCGCGTCCGAAAAGTCGAGAGGAGGCAGGACACCATGCAGCAGTCGAGTGCGGTAGCGGAGGCATTGCGGACGTTCTTCGAGAAGAACGCGTCCGGCGACGCGACCACGTATGACGAGGTCGTCTCAAGGGAGGAGGCGGTGCTGGCCATCGGCAGCAGCGCCGGTGAGTGGGCCTCGGGTCAGGAGGCCGCCCGCGGCGCGTACGGCCTCCCGGGAGTGC
>JBOHBA010000182.1:0-1695 GCA_050698095.1 Gaiellaceae bacterium | reverse complement strand
GTGAAGAGCGCCGACGCGCCGAGCCGCTTGCCGACGATCCTGCGGTGCACGCGAGCGAAGCCTCCGGACCTGAGGAGGCCGCATGGCTCCGCTTCGAGCGAGAGCGCGTGCAGTCTGCGCTCAAGCTGCTCCCCGACGTCCAGCGTGAGGCCATCGAGCTCGCTTACTACGGCGGGTTCTCGCAATCCGAGCTCGCCGATAGGCTCGGCGTGCCCTTGGGGACCATCAAGAGCAGGATGTTCGCCGGCCTCGCACGGCTGCGCGAGCTGCTCGACGACTCCGCACAGGAAGGATCATGGAAACCGGAATTCACCAGCTGACGGCGGGCTATGCACTCGACGCGCTCGACGCCGACGAGCGCCGCGCCTTCGAGGCGCACCTCTCGAGCTGCGAGCACTGCCAGCAGGAGCTGGCGTCGTTCTGGGAGACGACTGCGGCCCTCGCTGTCGCTGCATCCGGGCCGGAGCCGAGCGCGGACCTTCGCGAGCGCATCCTTGCGGACGTACGTGCCGAGCCGCCGCAGAACGTCGTGCCCTTCGAGCCCAGGCGGCGGCGGGCCGTACCCGTGCTGGCGGCCGCCGCATCGATCGCAGCGGTCGTGGCGCTCGGCATCGGGCTGTGGGCCTCGAGCCTATCCAGTGAGCTCGACGACGCACGCGCAGCGCTCGAGCGGGAGCGCGCAGCGGCCGCGGTGCTCGTCGACCCGAGTGCACGCACGGTGTCGCTCCAGGCGGGCGAGGGCCAACTGGTGGTGAATCAGCGCGGAGCGGCCGTGCTCGTCCTGCACGGCGTCGATCCCGCTCCGGCGGGCAAGACCTACGAGATGTGGATCGTGCCCGGAGGCGACATCGCCTCCGCCAATCGCGCGGGCCTGTTCTCCGGCCGTGAGGGCGCGGAGCTCGAGCGCCTCGACGGCACGGTTCGCGCGGGAGACGTCATCGCTGTGACGATCGAACAGGCAGGCGGCGTTGACGCCCCCACGACGCCACCGATCGTCGCCTCGAACCCCGTCTGACTGCAACACTTCGCCCCTTGCGGGTTCGGAGAGTGACGGGGACGCCGCGACCGCGGCGCCGGGTTCGCAAGCGACGTCTTGCGGCGCTGGTGTGCGTCCTCCTCGTCCTGGCGACGTTGTCGTTCACCTTCGGCCTGGTTCGCGCGGTGGCGAGCGAGGTTCGCTCACTCGACCCTGCCGCTCAGCATTCGGACGTCAACACGGTCGTCTACGCCGCGAACGATCGCACCGTCCTGGCCGTCCTTCGCGGTGACGAGAGCCGCGTCCTCGTCGGCACCGAAGACATCGCGCCGATCATGCGCCAGGCGATCGTCTCCGTCGAGGACCAGCGTTTCTTCGAGCACAACGGGATCGACCTCAAAGGTGTGGGCCGGGCACTCTGGCAGGACGTCCGATCCCAGGGGATCGTCGAAGGAGGGTCGACGATCACGCAGCAGTTCGTGAAGAACGCATACATCCGCAACGAGCGCACGCTCGCACGCAAGGTGCGCGAAGCAGCTCTCGCGTGGCAGCTCGAGCAGAAGTGGACGAAGGACCGGATTCTCACCGCGTATCTCAACACCATCTACTTCGGAAACGGCGCCTACGGCATCCGGCAGGCCGCGCGCACGTACTTTAAGAAGAGCGCGAAGGAGCTCGAGCTGGCCGAGGCTGCACTGCTCGCCGGGATCCCGTCCGAC
>JBOHBA010000181.1:0-2784 GCA_050698095.1 Gaiellaceae bacterium | reverse complement strand
TCCCCGTCGTGGGCGGCACCCTCCTCTTGCCGCCCGTCCGGCGCACACTCGACGTCGGCGCGTTCGGGATCAACGCGTACGTCGCCCCCAAAGCCGGTGACCACGTCGTCGAGGAGCATACGGAGCTCTCGCTCGGACACGAGGAGATGTACGTCGTGCTCTCCGGCCGCGCAACCTTCACGCTGAACGGCGACGAGCTCGACGCTCCCGCCAGCACGGTCGTCTTTGTTCGCGAGCCGAAGGTCAAGCGGCACGCCCGCGCCGAGGAGCCGAATACGTCGGTGCTCGCAATCGGTGGGCCGCGTGCTGCGGCGTACGAGCCGTCGGCCTGGGAGGACTTCTTCGCTGCCGAGCGTCATCGGGTGGCCGGCGATCACGAACGGTACGCGGCCGAGCTCCGCGAGGCGCTCGAGCGCCGCCCGGATCATCCGGCGACGCTCTACAACCTCGCGTGCGCCGAGGCACTCGCCGGGAGACGCGATGACGCGCTCGCGCATCTTCGCCGCGCCCTCGAGCTCGAGCCCGAGTGGATCGACCAAGCCCGGGAGGACGACGACCTCGTAACGCTGCGCGACCACCCGGACTGGCCGTCACCGCCCGACGGCCCGGCACCGTGACGACGTGCCCGTAGACGTCCTGACCGAGATCGAGATCGCGCGGCCGCGGGACGAGGTCGCGGCCTTCGCGGCCGATCCGGCGAACGCGACCGCCTGGTACGAGAACATCGAGAGCGTCGAGTGGCGCACCGATCCTCCGCTGGCGGTCGGCTCGCGGATCGCGTTCGTCGCCCGTTTCCTCGGCCGTCGCCTCGTCTACACGTACGCGGTGAGGGAGCTCGTTCCTGGGGAGCGGCTCGTGATGAGCACGGACGACGGCCCGTTCGCGATGGAGACGACCTACACCTGGACGGAGACCGCGCCGGGCCACACGAAGATGACACTCCGCAATCGCGGAGAGCCATCCGGCTTCTCTCGGATAGCGGCGCCGATGCTGGCGAGCGCGATGCGCCGCGCGAACCGCAAGGACCTCGAGCAGCTCAAGCGGCTTCTCGAGGTGGCGGGCACCTGAGCGAGCGAGCCCAGCTAGATGCTAGGACGGCGTTACGCGGTACGAGTCGAACACCGCTTCGAGGTTCCGGAGGGCGGTGAGAAGCGAGCGGAGCTCCTTCACGTCCCCCACCTCGGCGGTGTACCAGTTGCGCGCCATCCCGTCCTCGACGACACCGCCGTAGGAGACGATGTTCGCGCCGTGCTCGGCGAACGTCCGCGCGACATCCTCGAGCAGGCGCGCGCGATCCCACGCGTCGACCGCGATCTGCACCAGAAAACCGGCGGATGCGCCACCCTCCCACTCCACGGGCGTGAAGCGCTCGGGATTCCGCTGCAGCGCCCGCACGTTCGGACAGTCCGCGCGATGAACGGTGATACCCCGTCCCATCGAGATGTAGCCGACGATCGAGTCTCCGGGAACGGGCGTGCAGCACTTCGCGAGCCGGACGAGCACATCTTCGACTCCGATGACGCTGATGCCGAGGCTGCCGCTCTCGACCGCGGTCTTGGCGCGTGTCGGCTTCGTGGTGACGACGGGCTCGGCAATACCCTCCTCGGTCTTGAGGCGCTGGATGACCTTGTTGACGATCTGCGCGGGCGGGAGCTTTCCCGCGCCGAGGGCGACGTAGAAGTCCTCGGCCTTCCTGAACCCGGTCTCGCGGATCACCTGCGCGAGCACGCTCGAGCCCTGGAGCTTGCGGTACGGCAGCTTCTGCGCCTTCAACGCCTGGTCGAGGAGCTCGCGGCCCTTCGCCTCGGTCTCGCCTCGGGTCTCACGCTGGTACCACTGCCTGATCTTGTTGCGTGCCCGCGACGACTTGACGAGAGCGAGCCAGTCCCTGGACGGGCCGCGACCGGACTTGGTGGTCAGGATCTCGACGAAGTCGCCGCTCTTCAGTCGGTAGTGGAGCGGCACGATGCGACCGTTGACCTTCGCGCCGACTGTGCGGTGCCCCACGTCCGTGTGGACCGCGTACGCGAAGTCGATCGGCGTCGCACCCGACGGCAGAACCTTCACCTCGCCCTTCGGCGTGAAGACGTACACCTCGTCGTCGAACAGGTCCGTACGCAGGCTCCGCATGTACTCGCCCGGGTCCTGCTCGTCGGCCTGCCCGTCCATGAGCGATTTCACCCAGGTGAGCCACTCGTCGTCGGCCTTCGAGGCCTTGCCGCGCTTGTACAGCCAGTGCGCGGCAACACCGTACTCGGCCTCCTCGTGCATGTCCCGCGTGCGCACCTGGATCTCGAGCGGCTTGCCCTCCGGCCCGATGACGGTCGTGTGCAGTGAGCGATAGCGGTTGAGCTTCGGCATCGCGACGAAGTCCTTGAACCGCCCCGGCATCGGTTTCCACAGCGAATGCACGAGTCCGAGCGCGGCGTAGCAGTCTCGCGTGCCCTCCTCCGCCGACCGCTCGCAGATGACGCGGATCGCGGTCAGGTCGTAGATCTCGTTGAACTCGCGGCCGCGCTTGGCCATCTTGTCGTAGATCGAGTAGAGATGCTTGGCGCGCGCCGAGATGTCCGCCGGAACGTCCGCCCGGTTCAGCTCGAGCCCGAGGATCTCTGCGGCCTTGTCAGCCTGCGCCTCGCGGTCGGCTCGCTGGTCGGCGACCATTGCCTTGATCTCGGCGTACTTCCGCGGATGGAGCGTCTGGAACGCGAGGTCCTCGAGCTCCCATTTGAGGGCGTGGATCCCGAGGCGGTGCGCAAGCGGCGCGTAGACCTCGAGCGTCTC
>JBOHBA010000180.1:0-5308 GCA_050698095.1 Gaiellaceae bacterium | reverse complement strand
GAAAACCCTCTCCCGCACGACACTCGACGACGAAGGGCGTGAGCACGAACGGCGGCGTCCAATCTGCCTGTGGCCAGAGCTGCACGATCACGACCGGAGCTCCGCGCTGATCGGCTGACCGGACGAGCGTCTCGTCAGCGTCGGACGGCTCGCCGGCAACGACGTGCACGAGCACCTCGGCCGTCGCAGCACGGGTCCCGTCGTCGACGACGACAGCTCCGGCGACGGCGCCCGCACCAAGTTCCTTGGCCAGCTGCTCGGCGAGCATGCCGCTGATGACGACGGGGCCGGCGCCCTCGGGCGACAGCTCGTTGCGAGCCGTCTGCACGGAGCGCCGCAGCTCGTGGGCCAGCGCACGAACGCCGGCGGCGCTCAGAGCGATTGCCTCCCCCGAGATGCTTGGTCAAGCATCTAGCTCGCCTCGCGCATGAATGCCCTGGAGAACGCCCACCAGCACGAGGTTCGCCACCATCGACGAGCCGCCGACGGTCACGAAGGGCAGCGGGATGCCGGTCACCGGCGCGACTCCCATGGTCATGCCGACGTTCACGAAGATCTGGAACAAGAACGCGAAAACGAGCCCGCCGGCCACGACGGCGCCGTACAGTTCGCCGGCCACGGTCACGACCCGCAGCCCGCGCCACACGACGAGCAGGTACAGGAGCAGGAGGATCGCCGAGCCCACGAATCCACGCTGCTCCGCGAGTGAGGCGAAGGCAAAGTCGGTCGCATGCTCGGGGAGGTAGTCGAGCCGCGTCTGGCTCGCCTCGACGACACCGCGGCCGGTGAGCCCGCCCGAGCCGACGGCGGTGATCGACTGGTTCAGGTTGTAGGTGATTCCACCGGGATCGGCTTCGGGATCGAGTGTGAGGCGAGCGGCCTGATACGGCTTGAGCACCTGGATCCCCGCGCCGGGCAGCAGCCAGAGAATCATCGTGATGGCGAGGACGCCGACCCCGAGCAGCACCAGCAGCTGGCGCCATCGAACTCCGATGAAGAAAAGGACTGCGAAGAGCGCGGCCGCATACACGAGAGCGGTGCCCAGGTCGGGCTGTAGAAAGACGAGCAGAATCGGAGCGGCGCCGAGGCCGATGGCTGAGACGATCGTCCGCCAGCGCGTGACACGCCCCACGCGATCGACGAGGAACCCGGCGATCGCGAGCACGAACAGCACCTTCCCGAGCTCCGACGGCTGGACTTGGATGAAGCCGAGGTCGATCCAGCGCTTCGAGCCGCGAATGGTCTCGGCGGCGAGGTAGACCACGATCATCATCGAGAGCGTCATGCCGTACACGAGCTGCCAATGCCGGCGCGCGAGATCGACGGGAAGGACTGCTGCGACGGCGAGACCTGCGACCCCGATCCCCGCGGCGATCGCCTGGCGGACGACGTAGTAGCTCTCGTCCCCGGGAACGTCGAAGCGGGTGATGCCCGCGATGACCCAGAGCCCATAGCCCACCAGTGCGGCCGAGGCTCCCAGCAGCACCCAGTCGAGGCGACGGAGAAACGCAATCGGCGCTGCCTCGGCTCGGCCGCGGCCGGCTTGCATTCGCTGCCGATGCGCGAGCTCGATCATCAGTCGGTCTCCACGAGAATGCTCGGCGGCGCCTCGACGCCGAAGTACTGCTCGAAGACGCGCAGCGCCGCAGGCGCCGCAGCGCTCGAACCGTGGCCTCCGTTCTCTATCAGCGCGCACACAACGAGGCGCGCCGCATCCGACGGCCCCCAGCCACACCACCACGACTGGTCTTCGAGGTGGTCGCGCGGGTAGCCAGGCAACTGAACGACCTTCTCCGCGGTACCCGTCTTCCCCGATATCGGCACCGAGTAGTTGGCGAAGACACCTGCGGACGTGCCCGTCGCCGAGTGCGTCGCGAGATTGAGGCCGTCACGCACGGCGAGGAGCGCGGCGGAGTCGATCTGCGCCGGTTGCGCCGGAGGCGGTGCGAAGCGTCGGAGAACGACGCTGGGCGAGCCCTTCCCACCGGGTTGCTCGAGATCCGAGACGAGGTACGGAGTCACGATGCTGCCTCCGTTCGCGAGCATCGCGTAGAAGGCCGTCAGCTGGAGTGGCGTCACGAGGAGGTCCTTCTGGCCGATCGCGAGCTGGATCGAGTCCCCCGGGTTCCACGCGCGGTCCCAGTCGGTCTCGAACGTCTTGCGACGCCACTCCGGTGTCGGCACGAGACCTTGCGCCTCGCCACCGATGTCGAGACCGGTCGCAGCGCCGAACCCGAAGGAACGAGCCCACTCCTGCATTCGCACCCGGCTCTCGGCGCCGCCTTGGTAGAACCGATTCCCGATCTCGTAGAAGTACGTGTCGCACGACTCCGCGAGCGCCTCGGGCAGCGTCATCGGGCGGTTGACGTACGGGTTCCAGTTCCTGAACTTCTGGCGATCGAGACCGTAGTACGCGAACGGCGTGCACTGAAGGGACTCGTACGCGGAGAACACGTGCTCCTCCATGCCCGCCAGCGCCGTTACCGGCTTCCACGTCGATCCCGGTGGATAGAGGCCTGCGATCGCGCGGTTGAAGAGCGGGTTGCTCTCGTCGCTGTAGAGCGCGTCGAGCTTCTTCGGATCCGCGCGGCCGACGAACACGGAGGGCTTGAAGGTCGGAGCGGAGGCCATCGCGCGAATGGCGCCGTCGCGCGGGTCGAGAGCGACGATCGCGCCTCCGTTGGCCGCCCAGTGCTCGTTCTGGTGCGCGAGATCGATGCCGTATTGGAGCGCCTCCTCCGCGGCTCGCTGCAGACGGATGTCGAGCGTCAGCCTCAACGCGTACCCGGGCCTGGCTTCCTGCCGTAGCTCGACGGGGGACTGCTGTCGGCCGAGCGAGTCGACGCGGATCTGCGCGAGTCCCGCACGACCTCGGAGATAGGTGTCGTACGACGCTTCGATGCCCGCCTTGCCGATCCGGTCGCCTCCGCGATAGCCGTCGCGGCGGGGAAGACGCTCGAGCTCCTCGGGCGAGATCTCGCCGGTGTAGCCGAGGATCTGCGCGGCGAGCGCGGCGTACGGGTAGCTCCGGAGATAGACCTGCGCGATCTTGACTCCCGGAAACTCCGCCCGATGCTCGTAGAGGTAGTTGACCTGATCCTCGCCGACCGAGGTCCTGACCGTGATCGGCGTGAGCGGGTCGCCGCGCCGCTCGTCGACTTCCCGGGCGAGCGCCTTCGGTGGGACGTCGAGGACGGCCGCGAGTCGCTGGACGAGCCCGTACCGGCCTTCTCTCGGCATGTCTCCCACCCAGAGCTGCACCGCGGTGCCGGCGACGTTCGAGACCACGATTCGCCCACGGCGATCGAGGATGGGGCCGCGCGGCGCTTCGACGCGCACGAGCCGGAGCTGGTTGTTCTGCGCGGCGTTCAGGTGCTCGTCTCCCGAGAGCACCTGGAGCGACCAGAGCCGGAAGAACAGGATCGCGAACGCGACCAGCGCGACGACGCCGAGTACGGCCACCCGCAGCGCAAGCTGGGGCGTGAGCCGGTGGGGCTCGTGGACGCGCGGATCGGGAGGCAAGAAGCGCCCCGAAGGGGCTCGTTGCGGCTGGTAAGGCGAGCTCACGGGCGGCCCTCCTGCCCGTGAGCGTGGAGGTGTGCGAACGCGAGCCGGACGCGAATGTTGCTCGTCATCCGGCGAGGACCTCGACGTTGGACGACTGAAGTCGCTCTCCCTCTCCGACCGTGCGTCGGACGACGGCATACAGGGGCAGCGCGAGCGCGACGTTGAGGACGAGCGCGGGCAGCAGCGTGGTCACGAGGGCGTGCTGCGCGACGATCTCCTCCCCGAGCAGGTAGTGGAGTACGTAGCCGAACACCGCGGCGAGGAGCGTGATCGCGCCGGCGGCAATGACCGGGGCATAGCGGCGATCTCGCCCCGTCGTCTCGCCGTAGCGCCCTGCCCAGTATCCCGCCAGGGTCAGCACGAGCGAGGTGACCCCCATCGCGCCGAGGGTCACGAGATCGACGACGACGCCGCCCGTGAACCCGAAGACCGCGCCAGGAATGGCCCCGCGAACCAGTCCGAGCGCAACCACGACGACGAGGAGCAGGTCAGGCGCGCCTCCGCCGACGACGATGGACGAGACGATGACCGTCTGGAGCATGGCCGCGACGAACACGACCAGCATCGCCCGGAGGACGGCGCCGACGCTCACCGAGACCGTCCCGCGGGGACGAGCACGAGCACTGCGTCAAGCGATCCGAAGTCGACGAAGGGGTCGACCTGGACCTGCTGGAACAGATCGGTGTCGGTCAGTCCGACGCTCGTCACCTTGCCGATCGGGATGCCCTTCGGATACAGGGAGCTGAGCCCGCTCGCGCGCCAGCCGGCGGTGACGATCTCGTCACCGCGCCTGATCCGATCCCTCTTTCGCACGCGGTCGAGGACGAGCGTCTCGCGCGTGCCGCGCGCGTGCAGAACGATTCCCGGCGTGCTCGTGCGCAGGTCGATGGCTGAAACGGCCGCCTCCTCGTCCGTCAGCAGCTGGACCCGCGCGGTGTCGGGAGTCACGCGCGTGACGAGACCGACGAGCCCGTCGGCCGTGACCACCGGATCGTTGACCCGCACCCCGCTGCTCGAGCCGGCGGCGACGACGATCGCCTGGGTGAACGTTCCGGCCGGCCGAAAGATGACCTCAGCCGAGACGGATTCGAAGTCGCCCGGAAAGCGCGGGCTGTCGGGATACTCGAGCAGACGCCGGAGGTACTCGTTCTCCTGGCGCGCGAACTCGTTCTGGATCACGCGCTGCAGAAGCAGGCGGTTCTCCTCGCGCAGGCGTTCCGCCTCCGAGCGCGCCGTGAGAAGGCTGTCCGCCCAGTCGTACGCGTCGCGGAACGGCTGCGCGACGCGCTCGAATCCGACTGCGAACGGCCTCAGGGCTGTCGATCCAGCGGACTGAACTCCGGACATCGGGCCGTCGTCTCCGGAGCGGAACGAAAGCGTGATGAGGACGAGCGAAGCAAGAACGAGAACGCCCACGACAAGACGGCGGCGAAGCGGACTTCCGCCGCGTGAGGAGAGTGTCGTCGTCGGGATGCGCCGGACGGTCAGGCCCAGCGCCGCCGATCGCGCGCTGCGATGCCGAGGCACGACAGGCCAGTGTAGCCAGGTGGGAAGCCGAATCGCACGGCCGGGCAAAGCGCGCCGTCGCGCTCAGTAGCGGAGCAGACCGTTCCGGCGGGCGACCCGGCTGCGGCTCGCGCGGTGAATGACGTCGAACTCCTCGAGGCTGCGCCCCGAGCCGACGGCGACACAGGTCAGCGGGCTTTCGGCGAGATGCACAGGCATCTGCGTCTCGGAGCGG
>JBOHBA010000179.1:0-16258 GCA_050698095.1 Gaiellaceae bacterium | reverse complement strand
CATCGGGTGCGACGGCGCCGGGAAGACGACTCTGTCCCGGATGCTTAGTCAAGTCGCAGCGCTCGAGGGCCGTGCAGTCGGGATGGCGGACCTCGTCCTCGACCGCCCGGGACTCCGCGGCATCACGCATCCGACAGCGAGGAACCTCCTGCAGGAGGTCAGCAGTTTGCCGTTTCTCCTTCGGAGCTATCGCCGTCGGCGCGAGTACCTCGGCTTCGCGCGTCGCATGCACACTCGCTACGCGCCGACGAGATACGACCGGTTGAACGGGATGCGCGGCATAGCTCGCCGGGTCGGGATGTACGAGCTCGCGCGGAGCCGTGCCGAGGATCGCATCGTCCTCTCGGACGAGGGCACCGTGCTCAGCGCATACCTCTTCGCGCTCACCGACGTCGAGCTCGATCGTGCGGACGTCGAGCGGTTCGCGGAGCTCGTTCCGCGTCCCGACCGGATCGTCTACGTGCGAGCTCCGATCGAGGCGCTCGTCCGGCGCGCGACGACCCGTCCCGATCCGCGCCGTCAGCACCTCGGACGGTCTCCGGCCGAGGTGGAGCGAACAATCGTCCGCACTGTCGAGGTGTTCGACCTCATCGCCGAGTGCGCTCCGCTGCGAGACCGGGTTCTCGTGATCGAGAACGACGACGACGACCTCGAGCAGCTCCGGCGAGCGGGCTCCGACCTCGCATCCGAGTTTCGCGCGGGCGCCTCCCTGGGCGGAACCCACCTCGGCGCCCGAGTCGTTCGATAATGCTCGAGACGGTCTCATCGCTCTTCGAGCGGCTGAACGAGGCGGGCATCCGCTATTGCCACTGGAAGAGCAACTGGGCGCTCCCGGAGACGATCGCGGGCGAGACCGACCTCGATCTCCTCATCCACCGCCACGACGCCGCGGCCTTTCACCAGATCCTCCATGACCTCCGGTTCCGTCCGGCTGTCGAGCACGGCTCCGTGCCGTTCCCCTCGGTCGAGCACCAGCATGCACTCGACGAGGAGACCGGGGCGTTCGTCCACGTCCACGCCTACTTCCGCGTCGTCTCGGGCGGGAGCCTCGTCAAGAACTACCACCTGCCGCTCGAGGAGATGCTGCTCGCGGACGTCGAGCGGCAGGGGCCGGTGAACGTCCCGACGCGAGGGGCCGAGCTGATCGTGTTCGTGCTGCGCATGTCCTTGAAGCACACGACGCTGGCGGAGTTGCTGCTGCTCGGGCGGCAATGGACGAACGTGCAGCGTGAGGCCGCGTGGATCGTCACGCGCGAGGCGCGCGCCGAGGCCGAGACATTGCTTCCGGTTTGGCTTCCCGGCTTTGACGCCGAGCTGTTCGGAGCCGCGCTCGGCGCCCTGAGCGCACCCGCGTCCCTGTTGCGGCGGGTCGTTCTCGGCCGGCGCGTGCGCTCCGCGCTTCGGCCCTACGCACGGCGTGGGCGCTTCCGTGCCTGGCTCGCCGAGGTGCGAGAGCTCGCGACGAGGGCGCTCTACCGATCGCGCGGCGAGCGGAAAGCGCTCAGCCCCGGGGGTGGAGGAGCGGTCATCGCGTTCGTGGGTGGCGAGGCCACGGGCAAGTCGACCTTGCTCGCGGACACGGAGAGCTGGCTCGGCGGGCAGTTCGCGGTCCGGCGCGTCCATGCCGGAAAGCCGCCGAGCACCTTCTTGACCGTCGTGCCCAACCTGCTCCTGCCTGCCCTGCGCGCGTTGTTTCCGAGGCAGAGATCGACGAACGTCGCCGCGAGCCCGATTGCGGGGCCGGAAGCCCGTGTCACCGGCTCCACGTTTCCCATCCTGTTCGGGATCCGGGCCGTTCTCCTCGCGTACGACCGGCGGGCGGTGCTCACACGAGCGTATGCGAGCGCTGCCAACGGTTTCATCGTCCTCGCAGATCGCTACCCGTCCGTCGAGCCGGGCGCGATCGACGGCGCTCAGCTCGGCTACGACCATGGCCCAGTGGCGTCCGGAGCCGTTCGCCGCCGGCTTGCGGCGATCGAGGCCCGTCTGTACCGGGACATCCCGCGCGCCGACCTCGTGCTCTACCTCACGGCCCCGCTCGAGGTCACGCTCGAGCGGAACCGGGACCGGGAGAAGCTCGAGCCCGAAAGCTACGTGCTGTCACGGCACGCGCGCAGCTCACGGCTCGAGTTCGACCGGACGCACGTGCGACACATCGAGACGGACAGGCCCCTCGAGGAGGTCGTCGCCGACGTGCGTCGCGCGATCTGGGCGGAGCTGTGAGCCGCGTCGCCGATCGGCTCGTGCGGCTTGTGCAAACGATCGCGTCCGGATACTCTGCGACGAGGCGGCCAAACAGCAGTTCCGGCCGTTCTGGGGAAATCTCTTTGCAGTCTGGGCTCACATTCACTAGCGGCACATTCTTCGTCTCGAAGGCGCGTTCAGGCGCGCGCCTTGGAACCTTGCTGCTGCGAGGAGGGCGTTGATGGCCGAGAACGGGTCAGGCTCGCCCCAAGCAGGCGAGGACCGCGGCATCCCGTTCGAGCGACCGATTGGCGTCGCCGAGCCGAACGTCTTCACCTCGATCTCGGGCCACCGCGGCATCATCGCGGCCTCCGTTCTCGTCTTTGCGGTGCTTGGCCTCCTCCTCACCTCGCTGAGGTCGTCCGCGTATGCGGCGGAGGCAGGGCTCGTGCTCACGGACCCGCGGTCGGGGACGCTCGCAGAGGGGCAGTCCGGAGATCAGCTTCGTTACGTCGCGGACCAGGTGGCGATCCTCAAATCGGCTGCCGTCGCGCAGCGGGCGAGCGCGCTGCTCGCTGCGGCGGACAAGCACCAGATCACCGCGCGCGACCTCCAGCGCGCGACGACGATCCGCTCGAACGCCGACTCCAACTACATCCTGGTCGAGCACACCGCCGGCACGCCGAAGGAGGCCGCCGCGGGCGCCAATGCGATCGTGCGCGCCTACCGAGACCTCATTCGCTCGGATCTGGAAGCCGGCGCAAAGGCGTCGCTGGTGAGACTCAATGCGGCGATCTCCGACACGACGAAGGATCTCGCGACGGTGTCCGGGGCCGGGGGCAGCCAGCTTCCGGCTGCCGTACGCGCGAGGAGGCAGGAGGAGCTCCTCGACGTGTTGCGCGAGCTGCGCACGCGACGTACTCGCGTTCAGGTCAACGCGAAGCTCGCTGGGGACGGCGTCGGTCTCTACTCGCCCGCCGGTCTCGGGAAGCCTCAGGGCGTCTCGCGGGTGTCGGCGCTCGCCATCGGAATCGTGCTCGGGGGCCTCGTCGGCTCCGGGATCGCCTACTGGCTCGACGCGCGCAAGCAGGCATTCTCCAGCTGGCTCCAGCCGGAGGCGGTCCTTCGTGCGCCCGCGATCGCGGAGATCCCGGATTTCACGCGCGAAGGCGTTGCGTCGAAGCTGCCCGTTCTCCACTCGCCTGGAACGGCATCAGCAGAGGCGTTCAGGCTTCTGGAATCGGTCGTCGGGCCCCCGCGTGAGGCCCGGCGGAAATCCGAGCGACGAGCTGCGAATCGGCAACGGGACGAGAGCGGTCGCTTCGCTCCGACGGGAGCGGGGGAAGGGCTCAGGACGATCGCATTCGTCGCCGGCGCATTCGGTGACGGGGCGACTACTCTGACGGCGAACACCGCGTTCGCCGCGGCCCAGGAAGGCCACCGCGTGCTTGCGCTCGACACCGACGTCGACCAGCAGGGCCTAACGCGCCTGCTGCTCGGGCGTGCCATCACCGTCGACGGCGGCGAGGCTGCGGCGGAGGGCCTCACCGCGATCCTCAGGCAGCGGGCGTCGACGGAGACCATACAGCGGGTCATGGGCACCGGAGCCGGGGGGGAGCTCAGCCTCCTGGGGCCCGCGATCGCCACGCGACGCCGAAACGACGCTTTTCGCGCCGAGCAGATCCTCGAGACCTTGGATTCGGTACGCGATCAGTTCGACGTCGTCCTGATCGACGTGCCGCCCATCGTGCACGTCGCCCATGCGGACGCGCTGCTGCGGAGCGCCGGGACCGTCGTCGTCGTCGTGCGGCACCGCAGCGAGGCCCTCCGCCTCAAGCATGTCGGCGACCGGCTGAGACTGCTGGGCGTACAACCCGTGGGGTACGTCTACAACTTCGCCCCCTCGCGCATGGCGGCTGGGCGCGGCGCCGCGAAGGACGGCCGCGCCGAGGTGGGTGTCGAGCAGGGCCGGACGAAGAGGCCGGTGGCGTCATGATCGCGCGGTCTCGCTCGGGCTCGGTCGCCGCGGGCTCGCGCTTCGAATGAGGCGGAGCACGCCGACGACGCGATCCGCGCAGGCCGGCCGGACGAAGATCGCGATCTTCGCGCCGTCGATGGCCGGGGGAGGAGCGGAGCGCGGAGCAGTCAAGCTCGCAGAAGGCCTCGTCGGCCGCGGCTTCGACGTCGACCTCGTGCTCGCGGCGGCGGAAGGTCCCCGGCTCGAGGAAATTCCACCCGACGTGCGGCTCGTCGACCTCGGCGCCGCTCGCGTCGCAACCTCTCTTCCGGGGCTCGTGCGCTACCTCCGTCGCGAGCAGCCAGCGGGCCTTGCCTCGGTGCTCGACCACGCGAACGTCGTGGCGCTGTGGGCGCGGAAGCTCGGGCGCTACCGCGGGCGCGTGGTCGTGATCGAGCAGAACACCCTCTCGGAAGCAGCGCTGAACGGCAAGTCGCGTCGCGACCGGATCATGCCCAGGCTCGTGCGGCGCTTCTATCCGTGGGCGGACTACGTCGTGGGCGTCTCCGAAGGCGTGACCGACGATCTCGCGCGCTTCGTCACGCTTCCCGCCGACAAGCTTCGGGTCATCGCCAACCCGATCGTCGAAGCGGACATTCGGGAGCGAGCCGAGGCACCGGTCGATCACGCCTGGTTCGCAGACGGCGAGAAGGTGTTCGTCGCCGCCGGGCGGCTGAGGCCGCAGAAGGACTTTCCGACTCTCCTGCGCGCGTTCGCCCGTGTGCGCTCGTCGCGCCCCTCGCGGCTCGTGATCCTCGGAGAGGGCCCGGAACGGAACCGGCTCGAGACGCTGATGGAAGAGCTCGAGCTCGCGAGCGACGTCTCGCTTCCCGGTGCCACGACGAACCCGTACGCGTACATGGCCCGGGCGACCGCGTTCGTCCTCTCCTCGAGGTGGGAGGGCCTTCCGACGGTCCTCATCGAGGCGATGAGCTGCGGCGCGCCCGTGATCTCGACGGACTGCCCGAGCGGCCCGCGCGAGATACTCGCCGGCGGCAGGTACGGGGCGCTCGTTCCGGTCGGCGACGTGGACGCGCTGGCTGCCGCGATGGCGGACGCGCTCGACGGGAAGATCGCTCCTCCGCCCGTCGAGAGCTGGAGCCCCTATCGCGTCGACTCCGTCGTGGACGAGTACGTCCCGCTCCTCGTCGCGTAGCTGCGCGCGATGCTCGTCTTCGTCCACATCAACAAGACGGCCGGGAGCACGGTGCGGTACATGCTCCGGAGCACGTATGGGATGCGCCATTGCGACGTCGAGCCGTGGCACGGCGCACGCGAGGATCCTCCGTTCTCGGTCGCAGACCTGCGGCTCCTCCGCCGGCTGTACCCGCGGCTCGCGAGCATCGCCGGTCACCGCATCACCGGCTACGTCGACCTGAGCGAGCCCGGCGCCGATCTCACCTACTTCACGATCTTGCGCGATCCCGTGAAGCTGTGTGCGTCCCGCTTCCAGTACCACGTCGACCACCGCCAGAAGAAGCACCTGGTCTTCGAGGACTGGATCCGGCAGGAGTGGCTCCGAAACGCGCAGACACAGCGGATCGCGGGCACGCAGCGCGCGGACGACGCGATCGAGGTGATCGCGAAGCGAGGGATGTTCGTCGGGCTCACCGAGCGGTTCGACGAGTCCATGATTCTGCTGAAGGCGCTCCGCGCCCCCGGCCTCGACATCTCCTACTCGCCCGTGAACGTCGCAAAGAAGGGCACGCTCGCCGCCTCGCTCCTCGACGACCCTCGTTCGCGCCAGGCGCTCGTCGACGCGAACGAGGCCGATCTCGCACTCTACGAGTACGTCTCAAAGGAGCTGTATCCCGGATTCCGGCGCGAGTTCGGGCCCGGTCTCGAGAACGCTGTCGACGCGTATCGAGGAGCAGCTCACAAGACGTTCAACCGCCTCAACCTGACCCTCTCACGCGTGAAGCGCCACGGGCTGTACCGGCCGACTCTCTGGCTCTACCGCGCGCCGCGCACGCGTCGAGCCGTCGAGATTGTGCTGGGCGGGTCGCAGCTCGCGAGCGGCCGATAATCCGAAGATGCGCGCCCTCGCCTACTGGCTGACCATCGCGTTCGTGTTCACCGTCCCGTGGGAGAACGCGATCAAGCTCGGCGACCTCGGTCGCGTGAGCAAGCCCATCGGCTTCGCGATGGCGTTGGTCTGGGCGTCGTCCGTGGTGCTGCGTGGCCGGATCCGCAAGCCGGACACGTTTCAGAAGGCGTACTTCCTGCTCGTCGTCTGGAGCGGGCTGACGTTCTACTGGAGCGTCGACACCAAGGCGTCGACCGGCGGCTTTCTCACCTACACGCAGCTTCTCGTGATGCTCTTCGTGATCTGGGATCTCTGTGACTCCGAGAGCAGGATCGAGACCGCACTGCAGGCCTACGTCCTCGGCGCGTACATCTCGAGCCTCAGCATCGTCCTCGAGTTTCTGTCTGCGCCCGAGGCGAAGTTCCCCGAGCACGAACGGCTACGAGGCGTCGGGACCGAGGTCGACGGCATCGCCCTCATCGTCGCGATCGCCGTGCCGGCCGCGTGGTATCTGGCGGCGGGCCCGACCCATCTGGCGCGCACCTCCGGACGACGGATGCTGAACTTCGCATACGTCCCGGTGGGCCTCTTCGCGGTTGCGATCACGGGGACGCGCGGGGCGACGCTGGCTCTCGTCCCGGCCGCGATCTTCGTCTTCTGGTCGTTGCGGCGCGCCAGCCCCAGGCACAGGCTCGCTGCGCTGGGGACAGTCGTCGCGGCGATCCTTGTCATCGTCGTCTATGCGCCGCGCGGTCCGCTGTCGCGGATCGAGTCGGCCACGACCGCAACGGAGCTCGGGAGCGAGGGCAGCGCGCTCAGTGGACGCTGGGGAATCTGGGTCGCGTCCACCCACGCGTTCCTCGAGCGACCGCTCACAGGAGCGGGTCTGGACGCCCACCGTGCCGCGGTCTCCCGCGACCTTGACGACGTTCGCACGTTCAAGGGCGTCGAGAAGGAGGCCCACAACACATATATCTCGGTGCTCGTCGAGACGGGAATCGTCGGATTCCTGATCTTCGCCACGCTGATCGCGACGGTCGTCAACCGGATACGCTCGCTTTCGGGCTGGCGCCTGTGGTACTGGTCGGCGCAGGCGAGCGTGCTCGCGATCGGCGCGATGTCGCTCTCGCTCGAAGAGAGCAAGTCCGTCTGGGTCCTGCTGTCGCTCTGCGTCGCGACATCGGCGGTCGCGGGCTCGCACCTGGCGTTCGAGGAGGCCCCACTGCTCGACGTCAATACCGGCGACAGGCGCGCGACGGGCGCTGCGAGGCGATGGCGGCCAGCTCCCGAAGCGCCTCGCTGATCTCCGGTCGCCGGAAGTACACGACGTTCTCGAACGCCGAGCCCGGCGTCTCGTAGCGCCACAGCTCGAACGCGCAGGCACTGGTGCCCAGGAGCAGCGCCTGCCCGTAGCGGCGCAGCTCATCCGGCGACATCGCCGAGCGTCCTGATCGGGGGCTCCCGATCTCGCTCGACCCGTCGCCGCCGCTGAGGACGTTCAGCCCGGCCACGATGGCGAGCCGCTGGCGGCGCGCCGAGGCTTCCTCCTCGGCGGCGAACGCCTCGACGGATCCTTTCCGCGTGAGGTAGCGCGCGGACGCGGCGTCCAGATAGCTCCACCTCCACCCCGGCCAAGGCGTGCCGAACGCCGCCGCGTGCTCCTCGAGATCGGACGGGTCGGTGCGGAGCACCGTCGGCATCGTCGGCCAACGCTCCTTGCTGTATCGCGCCATCTCGTCGAGCACGTTGTTCGGGATGACCGCGCCTCCCCACTGGGCTCGCGCCTTCGCCTCGCTGACGAGCTGGTGCGCGACGATCGTCCCGTCGGCCGCGAACTCGCCGAGATCGACGTCGCGGAACTCGTCAACGGCGGATTTCCAGCTTTCGAGGTCGAACGTCCCGTCCTCGTTCTTGTAGTGCCTTTGCGCGCCGACCAGGATCACGAACACACGCATCGACTGACTGCGGGCCGCGTTCAGCTCGTCGACCGCATTCTCGGGAGTCAGCGCGAGCTTCGTCCCGGTGAAGACCTCGCCGTAGAGGCTCTTCGGCAGCTTCGGCGGTCCGAGCGGGATTCCGTTCAGCGCCGACGCCTGTGGGTCGACGGCGGGCGGCATCGTCACCGTCGTCGGCTGTGCCTGACCGGGCGACTCGGCGGACGCGAACACCCCGGCGTAGGCGAGCAGGCCCGCCGGTCCGGCCACGGCCGCGACGGTGATCGCGGCGATCGCGATCGCTCGCGCCCCAGGTCTTCCCCATCCCCGCATGTGCTCTCGTAGCTTACGAGCGAACCAGCTCGGCAGGGCATGCGGTGGCCTTCGGCGGCGAGTCCGCGACTCCGATCGCCTGGCGCCGATCGTTAGGGTGGCTTGACGAGCTGCCGCGCTGACGCGGCCAAGGTTTTCGGCATCGGCTGGCCGGGAACACTTGGAGTCATGTTCGAACGGCGACATGCACTCCCCGGGTGGCTGACGTGGAGATTCGGGATGCGGTATCTGAAAACACGCTCCCGACGCGTGACTGAGTTCCGATGACACACGCGCTCGACCTGAGGCGGCGCCGGTCGGCGCTGCGCTACTGGCCGGCGGTGCTCGTGCGCGCAGGCCGAGCTGCGCTCGAGCACGACGTGCCAATGCTCGCGTCCGCCCTCGCCTACAGCACGTTCTTCGCCGTCCCGGCCACGCTTCTCGTCGTCGTCGGTGTCTTCTCGCTCGTTGCCGACCCGGGAATGATCGGCGGGCTGATGGAGCGGCTCGCCACGATCGCGCCCGCCGATGCGGTCAGCCTCCTCGAGTCGAGTCTCGTCCGTCTCGAGGAACGGCCTTCGGCCGGGGTCGCAATGACTCTCGTCGGCTTCGTACTCGCTCTCTGGACGACGACGGGTGCGATGACCACGGCAATGACTGCGATCAACCGCGCGCGCGATCGTGAGGACCGGCGCGGATTCGTCAGGCGACGGGTTCTCGCCCTCGGCCTCGCTCTCTGCTTCGGGTCGGTCGCGCTCCTTGTCACCGTCCTGCTCGTCCTCGGCCCGCACCTCGAGCGCTGGGTCGGCCGGGCACTCGGTGCGGAGACGGCTGTCGCCTGGATTTGGTGGAGCGCGCAGTGGCCGGTTCTGCTCGCGGGCCTGTTCGGAGCATTCGCGATGGTCTTCGCGCTTGCCACCGACGGCGGCCGTCGGAGGTGGAGGCTGTTCTCTGCGGGCGCGGTTGTCGCCGTGGTCGTATGGCTTGCCGCGTCCGCCGGCTTCTCCGTGTACGTCTCCCAGTTCGGCACATACAACAAGACCTGGGGGTCGCTGTCAGGAGCGATCGTGCTGCTGACGTGGCTCTGGCTCTCTTCGCTAGCGCTCTTGTACGGGGCAGAGGTGGACGCCGAGGCCGAGCGAGCCCGCTAGCGGGCGTCGGTCATCAACGCGTCGAAGGGTCAGATCTTGCGACTCGTTCGCTTTCAGTCCCGGGCAACTCATGACCACTACAGTCCGTGAAGCCCATGCTGCGGCCCGCGACATGACTCTTCCCACCTTTCTCGGCGTCGGCGTACCGCGGGCAGGGACGACCTGGCTCCACTCGCTCCTGGCGAGCCATCCGGACGTCTACATGCCCTCTCGGCGCAAGGAGATCCGCTTCTTCGACCGCCACTTCTCCGAAGGGCTCGGGTGGTACGAGGAGTTCTTCTGCTCCGACGACGAGGCCGGCTCGTACCGCGCGATCGGAGAGATCTCGCCCCAGTACCTGTACGACGACGAGTGTCCCGAACGGATCTCGGCGACGCTGCCTGGAGTCAAGCTGCTGCTCATGCTGCGCCACCCGGTCGATCGCGCCTACTCGACGTACGGGTTCACGATGCAGAGAGCGAACTTCCGCGGGTCGTTCGCCGAGTTCCTCGAGAGCCGCCCTACGGTGCTCGAGCGAGGCTTCTACAGCCGCTACCTGAAGCGGTATCTCGAGCGCTTCGAGCGGGAGCGGATCCTCGCGCTCGTCTTCGAGGAGAGCATCGCCGACGTCGCGACGACTCGAGGAAGGCTCGCTGACTTTCTCGGGCTCGACGCGGGCAGTTTCCCTCTCGAGAGCGGAACGACGAAGGTGAATCGCTCGAGCGCCCCGGCGCTCGGCGCCGCATCGGGGTTCGCAGTCAAGATGGGCCGGCGGCTTCGGCGCGGCGGGCTCGAGCCCGCGGTCGATCTCGCGAGGCGACTCGGCGTCCAGCGCATCCTCTCGAAGGGGACGCCGATTCCGCCGCTCGACGACGAGACGAGGCGTGAGCTCGGCAAGCCGTTCTCCGACGAGTTCGACGATCTCGAGAGGCTGCTCGGGATCGACCTCGATCGCTGGAGACCGGCAGCCGCGACTCGTCCCTCTTGAACACGGAGGCGTGCCAGAACGGCCCGCGATGAGTACCGTGAGAGTGATGGGAAGGGGATGGGGATGAGCCGTGGCCGCTGACGACGGCCTCGTAGACGGTCTGCCCGGCGACGACGAGCCGAGCCTTCGCACGCGCGCCGCGAAGGGCGTCTTCTGGACTGCGACCGGAGCCTGGGGGCGTCAGATCGCGCTCTTCGTCGTCATCGCGATACAGGCACACCTCCTCGCGCCCACCGACTTCGGGCTCGTCGCATTCGCGGCCATCTTCGTCGGCCTCACCCACGTCCTCGCGGACGAGGGGCTCGCCGACGCGCTCGTCCAGCGGAAGGAGCTCGAGCGGGCGCATCTCGACGCGGCGTTCTGGACGACGGTGGGATTCGCGGCCGTCCTGACGTTGATCCTTGCCGCGCTCGCCGTGCCGATCGCGGCGGTGCTCGGAGACGACAGGCTGGCCCTGGTGCTCATCGTGCTCTCCCTCTCGATCCCGATACAAGCCTCGAGCCTCGTTCAGCGGGCGCTTCTCACGCGCGAGCTGAAGTTCCGCTCGCTGGCCTTGCGGAGCCTGTGCGGTATCGCGGTCGGAGGCACCTGCGGCGTGATCGCGGCGTTCTCCGGCCTCGGTGTCTGGAGCCTCGTGATCCAGAACATTGCCGGAGTCACGACGGGGACGCTCGTCCTCTGGCGCGTCACCGACTTTCGCCCGCGGCTCACGTTCAGCTACTCCCATTGCCGCGATCTGCTCGGATTCGGCAGCAACGTCGTCGGCTTCCGCTTGCTCATCTACTTCACGAGGTGGGCCGACGAGCTCCTCATCGGCGCGTTCCTCGGCCCGGCCGCGCTTGGGTTCTACACGGTTGGGAATCGCATGCTGCGAATGTTGATCCAGGTCACGAGCAGCCTCATTGACCGCGTCTCGTTCCCAGTCTACGCCAAGCTCCAGGACAAGCCCGCCCGCCTGAAGGCCGCGTTCTACAAGAGCACGTCGTTCGCCGCGCTCATCGCCTTCCCGGTGTTCCTCGCCACCGCCGTTCTCGCGCCTCAGATCGTCGACCTCTTCTTCGGTCCCAAGTGGGCCGACAGCGTTCCGATCATGCAGCTCCTCGCGTTCTTCGGCTTGATCCAGGTGCTTACGTACTTGAACGGGACCACGATCAAGGCGCTCGGCAAGCCTGGTTGGCTGGTCGTCATCGTGGGCATCACGGCCGCACTGAAGCTCGGCGGCTTTCTCGTTGCGGTCCAGGTGGGGCTCGTTGCCGTCGCGGCGGCGGCGGTGTGCGTCGGCTACGCCGTTGCTCCGCTCTACTACGTCGGCGTGCGCCGTCTTGTGGACATTCGCCTCTCCGACTACTGGGGCAACCTGCGGATCCCCGTCACCGGGGCGATCCTCGCTGCGGGCACGATGCTCGGGCTCCGGTACGCGCTCGCCGACGCTCGCCCGCTCGTCGTGCTTGCGGTCGCCGGCGTCGCGGGAGCGGCCGTGTACTACGCCGCCGTGCGGCTGCTCGCGCCGCTGCTCGCCGACGAGGTGCGCGATCTCGTCGGTCGGGCCCTGCCGTCCCGCGGCTTCGGAAGGCCGAAGAGGCTCGCCTCGCGACGCTCATGACGCTTCCGACCTTCATCGTCATCGGCGTGGCCAAGGGCGGCACGACGTCGATCTACCGCTATCTCGACCAGCACCCGGAGATCTTCATGTGCCCGGACAAGGGGCCGAACTACTTCGGCTACGAGGACGCGCGCGACTGGAGGTGGCACGACGAGGGGGAGCCGCCGCTGCTGCGGCACTTCAAGGTCGCGACGCTCGAGGAGTACGAGCGGCTGTTCGACGGGGTCACGAGCGAACACGCAGTGGGCGAGGTCTCGCCCCAGTACTTCCGGTGCCCGACAGCTGCGCGCCGGATCCACGACGTCCTCCCGGAGGCCAAGCTCGTTGCGAGCCTGCGCAACCCGGCAGACCGTGCGTTCTCCGGCTTTCTGATGCGGAGGCGGCGCGGCGAGGTGGTCGGCGAAGCGCACAGTGAGCTGACGGCCGGCTCGAGCCATGTGAAGGAGGGGTTCTACTTCGAGCGGATGAAGCGGTACTACGACCTGTTCGACCGGGAGCAGATCAAGATCTACCTCTTCGACGAGTTCAAGAGGAGCCCGGCCGATCTCGTCCGCGATCTGTTCGGGTTCCTCGGGGTCGACACCGGTTACGAGCCGGATACGACCGTCCAGCACAATCCGGCGAACATTCCGAGGAGTGCGCTCCTCAACCGGATCCTGTATCAGCCGAAGGTGATCCGAGGCGTGAAGGCCGTCCTGCCCGAGCGGCTGGAGAGAGTGGCCAAGCGGCTCCGCCAGCGCAACCTTAGGCCTGCGCCGAGCTTCCCGCCCGACCTCCGTGCCGCGCTCCTCGACCTCTACCGAGACGACATTCACCGGCTCGAGGAGCTCATCGAGCGCGATCTCTCGGTCTGGTTCGAGCCGCTGCCGGCGCGTTAGTGCGGCGTCTCACAACATTCCACCCGTACCGCCGTATCGCCATGTAGCCGTAGGGGCGAGATATATCTCGCCCCTACAACCAGGGGAAGTCGCGATTACCGGTCAACGTTCGGGGATGCCGCACTAGGTCAAGGCGCTTTGCGGCTGAGCGGCGTGATGCACCCGCGGTAGGCCCGGCGGCTATTCGGCTTGTCTCCGAGGTCGTACCGCGAGCCCGCCTCGGCCTTGTAGTACGCCGCGAGCTCGATTCCAGGGTGCGAGCGGATGAACTGGCACACGTACCGAACGAACGCCGGGTAGTCGTCGTCGATGAGCCCCCACTCGGGGAAGGCGTAGGGCTTGCGATGAGCTCGCGCGAACTCGTACAGCGCCTCGTTCTGCGGCCGCGCGAACTGGCCCTGCTCGCCGTACAGGTCGTTTCCGACGAGGTCGACGTAGCGGTCGCCCGGATAGAAGCGCACGGCCTTGTTCCCGTCGACCGCGGGCTGCCCGCCACCGAGCGGGTTCCAGATCACGCGCAGCTTCGACGTCGGATTCTCTGCGAGGTCGGTATCGCCGCCCACGAGGCCGGGAAGCCCAAGCCGCCGGAATGCGGCATTGAGCGAGGCGCGGGTTCCTCCATGGAGGATGAGATACATGCGCGCGAACGCCTTTCGGTAGGTCTCGGGCGAGTACGCGGGGCCCTTCGAGGTGCCGTCCTGACGGTAGGCGGCGTGGAAGCGCCGGAAGTGGTTCATCTCGGCCATGAGCCGGAGATAGACGAGCCCCTCGTGCACCGCGATGCCTTCGTTGAGGGCGATGAGGAAGGCGTCGCCGGCGCCGTTTGCGATCTGGATCGGCTTGATCGCCTCGTTCGCTCCCAGCGGCCCTCCGGTGCCGATGTGCACCATGGGGATCGGCCTCAGGCTCGCGAGCAGCACCGGGATCTTCTTTCCGAACGTGCGGCCCTGGTCCCAGCTGATGAAGACGTGCCGGATCGCCGAGTCCTGCCCGGTCTGCCCTTTGAGTCGGTCAGCGTCGCCGGCGACGCCGAGGTAGAGCGACGACACGGACGGCCTTCCGGCGACACCCGGAACGAGCACGAGCGCGGAGACAGCCGCGACGGCGAGCAGCCGCTTCATCGCGGCGACCCACCGTCGAGAAGGGCCGCGAACCGCGATCCCTCGAGGGTTGCGCGCACGTCGTCGTAGTTCGCGACCACCTGCGCTTGGCCTTCGGTCCTCGTTCTGAGGATGTTCGATCTCGGGATGCCCTCGGCCGGGATGCCGAGAAACGTCTGGATACGCGCGAACCGGGCGGGATCGGCGACGAGGTCCTCGTACGCGACCTCCACGTGGCTCAGGCGAGCGAGGCGCAACACCGTGCGCCCCATCGTGTGCCTGCGCTCCAGCTTGCGCAACTCGCGATGCAGCGATGTCGTGTCGAGCTCGATCCTGACGTCGCCGGGTCGATCCTCGGGCGAGAGGATGTGGGCCTTCCCGATCTCGCGCTTGACCGCGAACGAGATCAGCACGTCGAGATGGTTTCGGCGCACGAGATGCACGACGCGCACGCGTTTCCTCATCAGGTACGGGAGGATCTCGGGGTAGCGGCGGAGCTGCGAGTACATCAGCTTGAACCCGATCCAGCCGTCTCCGTTGTAGAGAGCCGACAGGTAGCTGTAGACCGAGAACGGGCGCACGGAGCCGTGCGTCTTCCTCGACTCGAGGTAGCGCGGCAACGCGAAGTCCGAGTCCCAGCGTGTCTCAGGCGATCGCGGGCGCGGGAGGAACAGCTCTCCCTGCGCCGAGACTCCGTCGAGCCCGTTCAGGATGCTCATGAGCCACGTCGAGCCCGACCGCTGGGTCGTGAAGACGACGAATCTGGTCGGTGAGTTGTCCACATCCAGACCTTACGCGCGATCCAAAATCCCGATCGGGCGATTCCTAAACCTCGCAGAGTCCTGCACGTTGCGGAAATCCGGTATGGCGTCTGTGTGGCATTTGTAAGGAGTTCGCAAAGGCTGCCCCACTTCTCGGACAGGGTTAGTACGGTCGCCGGACAACTGACAGCGACTGACGGTAGGGGCTTGGGGAAGTCCCTGCGGGGCGTTGCGTCATGGGTGGATCGGCAAGAGGCTCGAACGAGCTAGCCGAACGAAGTACCCATTCCGGGGTGTTTACCTCATGCGCTGCGCTGGTACCGCCGACGTCAAACGTCGAGCGGTGATCCGCAACACCGCGCAGCAAAGGAGGTCAGAGGATGAGGTTGCTATTCCTGCTCGTTGGCTCAGCCATTCTCACGGTCGGCGTCTCTGTCGCCCTCGCCGCCACCTCGGCGACGTATCCACCGCCGTCGACGGAGACCGCGAACGGCCTGTTCATCGTCAACTGTCCGTTCTCGCACCGGAAGCAGGTCGACCCGATCGTCAACCCGGGGACGCCCTCGGGGCACATGCACGACTTTCTCGGCAATCGCTCGATCGACTCGAACTCCACGTATGCCTCGGCGAGCGTCGCCGCGACGACGTGTGCCTTCAGCGGGGACCGGGCCGGCTACTGGGTTCCGACGCTCGTGGCGCCCAACGGCTCGTTCGTGACACCGCGCAGGGCGCTTGTCTACTACCGCAACAAGCCCGTGAAGTACGGAACCACGATCGCCTTCCCACCCGACTTCCGCCTCATCGCGGGGGGCGTCGGGGTCGGCCCTCCGCACGCAGGGTGGAGCTGCGAGCAGGACGCGGCGAACATGGTCGCCACGCCGCCCAACTGCGGGTCGGGGATCATGGTGCTCCACGTCAAGTTCCCGAACTGCTGGAACGGCGTGAGCACGGACTCGGTGAATCACCGAAGCCATGTGGTGTATCCGACGAGCTCGAGCACGTGTCCGTCGACGCACCCGGTGAAGGTCCCGGAGATCTTCCTGCACGTCCGCTACCAGCCCGGCGCCAGCGGTTCCGGGTACAAGCTCTCGGACGGGACGGTCTCGCCCCACGCGGACTTCTGGAACACGTGGCAGCAACCCAAGTTGGAGCTACTCGTGAAGGATTGCCTGCGCGCAGGTAAGAGTTGCGGGCAGGTGAGCGGCTAAACCCAGCCTTCCCCCAGGCTTCGATTAGCCGAGGCTTTCTCCAGGCTCCCCCCAAGAACCCCCAGCGAGCCCAGAGAGAGCCCAGACGGATCGGCGCCCGGCCTCACGGCCGGGCGC
>JBOHBA010000178.1:0-4383 GCA_050698095.1 Gaiellaceae bacterium | reverse complement strand
CGCGGACGTTCCAGACGCTCCGCCTCTTCCTGAACATGAGCGTCAAGGAAAACGTGATGGCGGCGACGTACGGCCGCACCCGTGCGTCTCTCCTCGAGTCGATGCTCCGTCTTCCACGGGCGCGCCGAGAGGAGCGTCAGGCGAACGTCGTCGCCGCGGAGAAGCTCTCGTTCTTCGGGGAGCGGCTCATGGGCTACCGGTGGAACCAGCCTGCCTACAGCCTCTCTTACGCGAACCGACGTCGTCTCGAGATCGCGCGCGCGACTGCGACGTCGCCGAGGCTTCTCCTCCTAGACGAGCCGGCGGCCGGCATGAACCCGGTGGAGACACACGAGATCACGGAGCTCATTGCGAAGCTGAGAGACGATCGCGGTTACGCGATCCTCGTGATCGAGCACGACATGCACGTCGTGGAGGGGATCTCCGACCGGGTCGTCGCACTCGACCACGGCATCAAGATCGCCGAGGGGACGTTCGACGAGGTCGCGACGAGCCCGAGAGTCGTCGAGGCCTACCTCGGCGCCTCGGCCACGGAGCGGAAATGAGCGAGGTTGCGAACGGGCACGGGCCGCTCCTGCACCTCGACAGGATCAACACCTACTACGGCCAGATGCACATCCTCCAAGACGCGAACCTGCAAGTGGGGGAGGGCGAGCTCGTCTGCCTGCTCGGCGGGAACGCGTCGGGAAAATCGACGACGCTCAAGACTGTCCTCGGCATCGTGCGTCCGCGCACCGGCACGATCTCCTTCGACGGCGAGCAGATCACCAACCGCTCGACGAGCTACCGCATCGGCCAGGGGATGGCGATCGTCCCCGAGAACCGGCGTCTGTTCGGCCCGATGACGGTCCTCGAGAACCTGCAGATGGGCGCGTACTTGCACGGGGGAGGCCGCCCGGAGGACTACGAGCGGGTCTACTCCCTGTTTCCGCTGCTGCATCAGCGGCGCACCCAGTTGGCAGGCACGCTCTCGGGCGGCGAGCAGCAGATGGTGGCCATGGGGCGAGCGCTCATGGCGCGCCCGAAGCTCCTGCTCATGGACGAGCCCTCGATGGGGCTTGCGCCGATCCTCGTGGAGCAGAACTTCGAGATCATCAAGCAGGTGCACGAGGCGGGTGTCGCGATGCTCGTGGTCGAGCAAAACGCGAACGTGTCGCTCGCGATCGCGGATCGAGGCTACGTCCTCTCGACCGGGCGTATCGTGCTCGAAGGGAAGGCGTCCGAGCTCGTCCAAAACGAGGAGCTGCGAAAGGCGTACCTCGGCCGATAGCTGGTTTCCGGCTCGCTATCGCAGCGCAGGTATCACTCGCTCGCCGATGAGCCGGATCGCCTCCGCAGGGTCAGGTCCGAGCGGGCCGCCGAGGCTGATTTGCGTCACTCCTACATCGGCGAGCGCCGCGATTCGCGCGGTGACCTGCTCCGGTGTGCCTGCGAGCGCGAGGCCGAACATCGGTGAGGTTACGGTCGCTGCAGCGTCGTCGAGCCTGCCGTGCCCGACGAGCCGGCGCAGGTTGGCGAAGTCTGTCCGACTGAGCCCGATCGACGACAGCGCGCGTTCTTCCAGGTACGGGCCAAATGTCGCGATCATCGGGCGAAGCGGCTCTTCGGTGCCGCTTCCGTCCTCAGAGAGCGAGAGCCACGCGCAGGCCACGATCTCGGCCGTGTCGGGGTCTCGACCCGCGTTCGTTGCGCCGTTGCGGACGTCGGACGCGAGAGCCGCGACCGACTCGGGCGGTGTCGCCATCGGCATCGCACCGTCGCCGATCTCGCCCGCGAGCGCGAGGAGCTCCCGACCGAAGCCCGCGACGTAGATCGGGACCTCCGCGCGCAGCGACTCGAATCGAAGCGAGCACTCCGGGCCCCAGCGGTAGGGGCGGTCCTGCTCGACGGTCTCGCCGCGCAGAAGCGCGCGCACGATCGAGACTGCGGCGCGGGTACGGGCGACGACATCGGTTGCGTCGATGCCAATCCATTCGACCATGGAGGTCGTGTGGAGGCCCAGCCCGAGGGCTGCCCGCCCCTGGGAAAGAAGATCGAGCGTCGCGAGATGCGCTGCGATCTCCGACGGATCGATCGTGTACGTGTTCGTTCCGAGCGAGCCGACGACGACCCGCTCTGTCGCTTCCGCGATCGCGGTCTGAATCGTCCAGGCGTGCGACATGAAAGGGTCGTGAGGCACCCAGACTTCATCGACTCCCGCCTGCTCCGCAGCGACTGCGAGCGCTACGACCTCGCGCGGCGAGCCGAGGTACTGAACGAGGCGCACACCGACCTTCATCGGCGCGACGCTACCGCAGCACCTGCCGCGTAAGCTCCTCGCATGCGGCAATCGGCCGAAACGGACACGTCCCGGGGTCTGACCCCAGGAGTATCGGCCCGCGCCGAGTTCCCGATCTTCGAGCATGCGACCTACCTGAACTCGTGCTCGCAAGGCGCTCTCTCGCTGCGCGTCCGGGCGGCGGCGGAGGAATGGCTCGCCGGCTGGGACGAGAACGGAGCCGAGTGGGAATTCTGGGTCGAGCGCAACGAGGCGGCTCGCGCGGGCTTCGCCGCGCTGATGCACGCCTCACCCGACGAGGTCGCCGTCACCACGTCCGTCTCGCAGGGGATCAGCGCCCTCGTCTCAGCGCTCGATTTCGGCGGCGTGCGCAACCGCATCGTGATCAGCGAGTACGAGTTCCCGACCGTCGGGCAGATCGCGCATGCGCAGGCGCTTCGCGGCGCGGAGGTCGTTCACGTGACCCCCGAGGCCGACGGCTCGATCCCTCCCGAGCGCTTCGCCGAGGCGATCAACGAGCGCACTGCGCTCGTCTGCTGCACGGCCATCTCGTTCCGCACGGGCCACCGAAACGACATCGCCGCGATCGCCGAAACGGCCCATGCGGCCGGAGCGCTCATGCTCGCGGACAGCTACCAGGCGGTCGGTGCGCTTGAGCTCGACACGCGGACTCTCGGGGCCGACGTCGTCACCGGCGGGACGGTGAAGTACCTGCTCGGATCGGCGGGGCTCGGCTTCATGTGGGTGCGCGGCTCGCTCCTCGCGTCGCTCCTGCCGACGCAGACGGGCTGGTTTGCGGACGAGGACATCTTTGCCATGTCCATCGCCGACTACTCGCCGCACTCGAGCGCGAGGCGCTTCGACAGCGGCACGCCTCCCGTGCCCTCTCTGTATCCGGGGACGGCTGGCGTCGAGCTCATCAGCGAGATCGGAGTCCCCGCGATCGAGGCGCACGTGCTCGAGCTCGGCGGTCGCCTCGTCGACCGCCTCGGAGAGATCGGCGCGACCGTGGTGACGCCGCGCGAGCCCGAGCGCCGAGGTCCTCTGGTGTGCGTCCGCTCGACTGATGTCGTCCGGCTCTGCGCCGAGCTCGCGGAGGAGCACATCGTCACGTCACACCGTGACGACGCGCTCCGGATCTCCCTCCACGTCTACAACGTCGAGGAGGATGTGGATCGGGTTGTCGCGGCACTGGCCGCGCGGCGCGACCTGCTCGCCTGAGCCCGTAAAGCTCAGAGCGGCTTGCGCGCGCGGACGATCGCGCCGTGCATCCCGTCGGCCACACCATGCGTGAACTCGACCTCGACGTCGGCGAGGCCGACCGCAGCGAGACCTTCACGGTACTCGGAGACTGACAGGGCTCCCGCGATGCATCCGACGTGGCTCCCGCGCTCGGCCCGATCGGCGCGTGAGAGCTGATCCTCCGCGACCACGTCCGAGATCCCGATACGTCCGCCGGGCCGCAGGACGCGTGCGATCTCGGCGAGCACCCTGTCCTTGTCCGGGGAAAGGTTGACGACGCAGTTCGAGATCACCACGTCGACGCTGGCGTCGGCGAGTGGGATCTCCTCGATGAGCCCCTTCAGGAAGTGGACGTTCGTCACGCCCGCCTCGCGTGCGTTGCGCCGCGCGAGCTCGAGCATCTCGTCGGTCATGTCGAGGCCGTAGACCGTTCCGGTTGCTCCGACACGCTGCCCGGACAGGAGGACGTCGATCCCGCCGCCAGAGCCGAGGTCGAGAACCGTCTCGCCCTCGTGGAGCTCCACCATCGCAAGCGGATTGCCGCAGCCGAGGCTCGCCGCAACCGCGCTCTCGGGGAGCGTTACACGCACGTCAGCCGGGTAGAGACCCTCGCCGAACAGCGTCGTGGCCTCCTCGCCGCAGCACCCGATCGACTCGCAGTCGCACCCGCAGCCGCACCCCTCCGAGAGGCTCGTCGCAGCCTCGGCGTATCGCTGACGCACATGCTCGTGGACATCTGTCGTGGTCATACCTGCACTCCCTTCAGGTCGAAGACGCTCGCCGCGCGTTCGAGGCCCTCGCGGTCGAGGCGATAGAACGCCCAGACTCCCCGCTGCTCACGCTCGAGTAGCCCTGCTTCGACG
>JBOHBA010000177.1:0-6603 GCA_050698095.1 Gaiellaceae bacterium | reverse complement strand
GCAACGGCTTCCTCGACGTCCCCACCCGCGAGGGCAAGCCCCGCTCGCGCGGCCTCACGCACGTCATCGACAAGGGCCTGAACCTGCGCGAGATCGAGGGCCTGTTCGACACGGCCGGCGAGTACGTCGACATCGTCAAGCTCGGCTGGGGCACGAGCTATGTGACCAACAACCTGGAGAAGAAAGTCGCGCTCTACCGCTCGTTCGCGACCCCGGTGGTGTGCGGTGGAACGCTCTTCGAGGCCGTCTATGCGCAGGGCAAGATGGACGAGTTCAAGAGCTGGCTCGAGCACTTCCGCTTCTCGCACGTGGAGATCTCCGACGGAACGATCGAGATCCCGCGCGAGCAGAAGCTCGAGCTGATCGCCGAGTTCGCGCGCGACTTCGTCGTCCTCTCCGAGGTCGGCTCGAAGGACGCGGAAGTCAACATCGCCCCGTACCTCTGGGTTCAGTGGATTCGCGAGGAGCTCGACGCGGGCGCCTGGAAGGTGATCGCCGAGGGCCGCGAGGGCGGCACTGCCGGCATCTATCGTCCTACCGGCGAGCTGCGCACGGGTCTGGTCGACGAGATCGAGCACTCGATCAGCTTCCACGATCTCATCTGGGAGGCCCCGACCAAGGGCTCGCAGGCGTGGTTCGTGAAGCACTTCGGGCCCGAGGTCAACCTCGGGAACATCCCGCCGGAGGAGGTCATCGCACTGGAGACACTCCGTCTCGGGCTGCGCGGCGACACCATGAAGGAGGTGCTGCTTGGCGATTCGAGCGCTAAGCCCGCCGCAACTCCCTGACCTCGACTTCGAGGCCATGACGGCCGAGGAGCTGATCTCGTGGACGCACCAGTTCTTCTGGCCGCGCGTCTGTCTCACGTGCTCGTGGCAGAAGCAGTCCTCCGTGCTCGTGCACATGGTGGCGGAGCTCGGGCTGCGCATGGACACGGTCGAGCTCGATACACACCTGTTCTTCCGCGAGTCGTACGAGACCCGCGACCGCCTCGTCGAGCGCTACCAGCTGAAGCTCATTCAGCCCGCGATCCCGACCATCGCGGAGCAGCACCGTGCCGAGGGCGCCAACCTCTGGGAGCGCGATCCCGACCGCTGCTGCCACATTCGCAAGGTCGAGCCGCTCGTGGACGCACTCGCCCCGTACGACGCCTGGATCTCCGGTATCAGGCGCGACCAGTCGCCCAGCCGCGCCTCGACGCCGAAGGTGCAGTGGTCGGATCGCTACCAGGTCTTCAAGATCCATCCGCTCGCCGACTGGGACGAGAAGCGCGTCTGGTCGTACATCGAGGTCAACGAGATCCCGTTCAACCCGCTGCACGATGCCGGGTACCGTTCCATCGGCTGCATCCCTTGCACACGCCCCACGAGTCCGGAAGATGAGGAGCGGGCCGGGCGCTGGGCAGGCTCGGACAAGTTGGAGTGCGGCATCCACGACGACACATCGAAAGGACAGCATGAGTCAGCACATCTACGCGCACGAGCATCCTGAGTCGGAGACTGATCGAGGTGGCGGCTTTACCCTTTGGTTCACGGGGCTCTCGGGCTCGGGGAAGACGACGATCGCGCATCACGTCGGTCCGGAGATGGACCGCCGAGGGCTCGTCGTGGAGTACCTCGACGGAGACACCGTGCGCACGCATCTCTCGAAGGGGCTGGGGTTCTCGAAGGAGGACCGCGACGCACACGTCGAGCGGCTCGGCTGGGTCGCCTCGCGGGTGACACGGCACGGTGGCGCGGCCATCGTCGCGGCCATCTCCCCGTACGAGCAGGCCAGACGGAACGCGCGCGCCCTCGTCGAGGAGCACGGGCCGTTCGTCGAGGTGCACGTCAGGACCTCGTTCGACGAGTGCGCCCGTCGCGACGTCAACGGCCTCTACGCGAAGGCGCTCGCCGGGGAGATCAAGGGGTTCACGGGCGTGGACGATCCCTACGAGGAGCCGTCGTCGCCCGAGATCGTGGTGGACACCGAAGGCCTGGAGCCAGAGGAATCCGCAGCGATCGTCATCCAGAGGCTGGAGGAGCTCGGGTTGGTTCCCGCGCCAACCGGAGCGGCGGCGTGACGGTCGTCTCGACCGACCGCCTGATCGCGCCGCACGGCGGCACTCTCGTCGATCGAACCGGCACCAAGCCCGACGACCTCGCTGCGCTCGACGTCGTTGTGCTCACGTCGAGAGAGCTCTCCGACCTCGACATGATCGCCTCGGGGGCTCTCTCGCCGCTCGAGGGCTTCATGGCACGCGCGGAGTACGAGCGCGTCATCGAAGAGATGCACCTGCCGAGCGGCTTGCCGTGGGCGCTGCCCGTCTGCCTGGCAGTCGACGCCGCGCCTGCCGGCGACCAGGTCGCGCTCGCGGACGGGAGCGGTCGTCTGCTCGCGACTCTCGAGGTCGACGAGGTCTACGAGTACGACAGGGAGCGGGAGGCCGAGCTCTGCTTCCGCACGACCGACGACGCCCATCCCGGAGTCGCGCGCCTTTACGGGCAGAAGCCGCTCTACCTCGCCGGGCGCGTCACCGTGTTCGAGCGCGCGCAGCCCGGGTTTCCAGAGATCGCGCGCGATCCGGCCGAGACGCGGCGGATCTTCGCCGAGCGGGGCTGGAAACGCGTCGTCGGGTTCCAGACCCGGAACCCGATCCACCGGGCGCACGAGTACCTGACCAAGGTCGCGCTCGAGACGGTCGACGGTCTCCTCGTGCACCCGCTCGTCGGCGAGACCAAGTCGGACGACGTGCCCGTGGATGTGAGGGTGGAGTGCTACCGGACCTTGCTCGACGGCTACTACCCCGAGGATCGGGTGCTTCTCTCCGCCTTCCCGGCGGCGATGCGGTACGCCGGCCCGCGCGAGGCGATCTGGCACGCGATCTGCCGCAAGAACTACGGCTGCTCGCACTTCATCGTCGGGCGCGACCACGCGGGCGTCGGCGACTACTACGGCACCTACGACGCGCAGCTCATCTTCGACGAGCTCGCGCCGCACGAGCTGGACGTCGAGCCGATGTTCTTCGAGCACACGTTCTGGTGCAACGTCTGCGGCTCGATGGCGAGCACGAAGTCGTGCCCGCACGGTCCCGAGGACCGCGTCTTCCTCTCGGGCACGAAGGTGCGCGAGATGCTCGGAGCCGGCGACGTGCCTCCGGTCGAGTTCACGCGGCCAGAGGTGGCGCGAGTCTTGATCGACGCCTATCGGTAGTGAGCTCGCCGCGGGACACCCGATGACCTGGCAGTTCACGCTCGTCGGGCTCTTCACCGGAGTCCTGGTGGGAATGACCGGGATGGGAGGCGGGTCGCTGATGACGCCGCTCCTAGTCTTCCTCTTCGGCGTTCCTCCCACGACGGCGATCGGCACAGACATCGCGCACGGCGCGGCGTTCAAGACCGTGAGCGCGGTGCACCACCGTCGAATGGGGAACGTTCGCGCGCGACTCGCGGGGTGGATGCTAATCGGCTCGGCTCCGATGTCCGTGCTCGGAGTCTGGGTGGGTGTCCAGCTCACCGAGCGCTACGGCGACGACATCGAGTCGACGATGGGACAAGTGCTCGGCGCGGCTCTGCTGTTCGGGGCTGCCGGTCTCATCGCCAAGAGCGTCATTCGCACCCAGGCGGTCGGCAAGCCGCGCTGGCGGCTAAACAGGCGGGACAAGATCGCCGCAGTGGTGATCGGGGTCTTCGGCGGCTTCATCGTCGGATTGACCTCGGTGGGAAGCGGGGTCTTCTTCGGCCTCACGCTGCTCGTGATCTTCCCGATGCGCGCGCACAGGGTGGTCGGGACGGACATCTTCCACGCGGCCGCGCTCCTGTACGTCGCCGGCGCCGCGCATTGGGCGGCCGGAAACATCGACTTCGGGATTCTCTTCTGGCTGCTCCTCGGCTCGATCCCGGGAGTGCTCTTCGGCGGCCGGCTCACGGTCGCGATCCCCGAGCATTGGCTGCGACTCCTGCTCGCGGGAGTGCTCGGTCTCGCGGGGATCAAGCTGCTCGACATCCCGGGCGCCGAGCAGATCATCCTCGTGATCCTGTCCGCCGGGGTGGTTGCGCTCCTCATCCTGATCGGGCGGCAAGGCTGGGCCCGAGTCCAACGCGGACGAAACGGCGAAGTTCCCTCGGCGGTCGATTAGCCCGCGGTGGATAGCATCGCGCGGCTGCGATGCGCACGGTCTGGGTGAGCTTCGACACGATGGGTCGCGACTGCCTCGAGGCGGCCGCGACCGTTGGCGCGGAGATCGTCGGCGTCGTCACGCTTCCCGGGCCGATCGATCCGAGCCGATCGGGGCAGTGCTCGTTCGACGAGGTCGTGGCACGACTCGACGCGGCGCTGATCGAGACGCGTGACGTGAACAGCCCCGAGACTCTGAACGCGATCCGGAAGCTCGAGCCGGAGCTCATCTTCGTCGTCGGCTGGTCGCAGCTCGTCCACGACGCGTTTATCGCGATCGCGCGGGAAGGTGTCTTCGGGATGCACCCCACCCTGCTGCCACGCCATCGCGGCCGCGCGCCGATCCCGTGGGCGATTCTCGCCGGTCTCGCACGCACAGGAGTGACGCTCTTCGAGATCGTCGACGCAACGCCCGACTCGGGCTCGATCGTGGGCCAGGTCGTCGTGGACATTGCACCGGACGAGACTGCGACGTCGCTGTTTGCCCGCCTCGCTGACGCGCATGTCGCGCTGGTCTGCGAGCACGTTCCGCAGTTGCTGTCACGCAGCGCTCCACGAACACCGCAGGACCCGCGCCGAGCGAGCTCATGGACGAAGCGGGTCCCTGGCGACGGCATCGTCGACTGGGAGACGCGAGCCGTCTACCTCGACGCCTGGGTGCGGGCGCAAACTCGGCCGTATCCGGGCGCGTTCACCTATCTCGGCGACGAGAAGGTCGTGATCTGGAAAGCTCGCCCCGTGGAGCTCGACGCAAGCGCGCCCGCGGGGACGATCGTCGCCTCGCGACTGGAGGGCCTCGTGGTGGCCTGCGGCGACGGCGCGCTTCTCCTCGAGGACGTGGAGACGGGCGGAGAGCTCTCGGTCGGGGCGAGGCTCGGATGAGCCGAGTCCTCGTTCTCGCCGCGCACCCGGACGACGAGGTGCTCGGGATGGGTGGGACGATCGCCGTCCACGCGGATCGAGGCGACGAGGTTCGCATCGTGGTCGTGACGGACGGGTCGTCGACGCAGTACCCGGGGGACGCGGACACACGTGCCCGCAAGGAGGAGGAGGCGGTTCGAGCGGCCGCGGAGCTGGGAGTGACGTACTACGTCCATCTCGATCTTCCTGACATGCGCCTCGACACGGTCGCCCACGTCGAGGTCAACAAGGTCGTCGAGGAGCACGTCGGTGACTTCGCCCCCGCGATCGTCTACACGCCGCATCCGGACGTCAACCTCGATCATCGCGTGCTCTTCGACTCGGTCGCCGTCGCGACAAGGCCCACGCCGGGACAGCCGGTGCGCCGGCTTCTCACCTACGCGCCGACGTCCAGCACCGAGTGGACGCCGGCGGCGGTCAACTGGTTCGTGCCGAACTGGCTGGTCGACATCTCGGAGACGCTCGAGCGCAAGGTCGCGGCCTTCGCTCACTACGAGACCGAGCGCCGCAACTATCCGCACCCGCGAAGCGAGCGGGCGATCCGGGCGGCCGCTTCGTTCCACGGATCGAGCTGCGGATGCGAGTACGCCGAGCCGTTCGTCCTCGTGCGCGGGCTCGAGTCCGCGTAGTCGCGCGTCGTGGCGCGTTGGCCACAGCTCGTGATCGTGCTCCTGCTGCTCGGCATGACCGCGGCCGCTTTCGCGGTGACCGAGCGTCTCAAGCTCGAGCGGAGCCCGGTGTACGGAACGAAGGTCGATCGCGTGTTCTCGCCCGTGTGCGAGTGCGCGCGGGACGTCGCGGTGATCTCCGTGGTGCTGCGGCGGGGCGAGGTGGTCACGGTCGATGTGCTCGGAGGCGGCGGCAAGTCTGTGCGCACGCTCGTTCGGCGGCGGCGTGAGTCCAAAGGTCGCGTCTCGTACACCTGGGACGGACGTGACAACGTGGACCGCGTTGTCGAGGAGGGCGTCTATCGGCCGCGCGTCCAGCTCGAGCGAAACGGGCGCACGATCGTTCTTCCCAATCCGATCCGGGTGGACACGACAGCTCCCCGGATTCGAGTCGTTCGCGTAGTTCCGCGCGTGTTCTCGCCCGACGGCGACGGTCGAGAGGACAGGCTGACGGCGTCCTACTCGATCGACGAGCGAGCGCGGGCGATGGTGCTCGTGGACGGGCAGCGACGCGTGCTCGGCAAGTTCCCGCAGAGGGAAGGGAAGCTCGTCTGGTTCGGTCGCGTGGACGGGCGGCCGGTGCGGCCTGGCACCTACGAGATCCGCCTCCGCGCGGTCGATCGGGCCGGTAACCGATCGGCGCGAACGCGAGCCGTGGCCGTGCACGTGCGGTACGTCGAGCTCTCGCGCGATCGAATCGAGGTGGTCGCCGGCAGGCGCTTCTCGGTGCGCGTTCGTACCGATGCGCGCTCGTACCGGTGGATCTTCGCCGGTGAGAAGGGGGTCGGGCAGCGGCAGGTCCTGATCTTGCGCGCTCCCGAGACGCCGGGCACCTACTTCCTCTACGCCTCGGTCGGAG
>JBOHBA010000176.1:0-7294 GCA_050698095.1 Gaiellaceae bacterium | reverse complement strand
ACCCGACACCGCCGGTCATAGTGGGAGCTCCCCGATCACTCCTGAAAGCAAAGCGAACCGAGCGTCTTCTGTCATCCCCATGGCCGGCGGATCTTCGCGGAGGCGCTCAAGAGGACTTCGCGTACATCCGATGACGCTGAAGCGACGTCGCATGTCCGACTCTGCCCCCATCGAAGCTGCCTTGCCGCGGCCCCACATGAGCCTCGTGACGGAGGGCTCGGCGGACCCGTATCGCCTGCTGGCCGAGGTCTTCCACGACGTACTCTCCGGGCACGGTCGCGACACGCTCCTAGACCGCATCGCGGACGCCCTGGGCGAGCTCGTTCCCCAGGCGGACGTCCACATCTACGAGGCAAACGAGGCCAAGCGAGAGCTGACCCCCGTCCTTGCTCGGAGCAGGTGGATCGACCAGATCACGGCCGAGACGCTCGCGTTCGGAGAGGGGATCGCGGGCTGGGCGGTCGAGCATCGCGAGGCAGTGCTCGCGAACAAGGCTCGCGTCGATCCCCGCTTCCGCGTTGTCCCTGGAACTCCGGCCGAGCCGGAGGCTCTGATCGCAGTGCCGCTGATCGCGTACGGCCGGCTGCAGGGGGCTGTCGTCCTCGATCGTGTCGGTGAGGACGTCGAGTTCACGGACGATGAGTTCCTTCTCACGCGGCGCTTCGCAGACGCGGCGGCTCTCGCCATGGACAGCGCGCACGTCCGCGAGTCTGAACGTCTCGGGGCCGACAGCGCGAGCGCCCTCCTCGCGTTCGGGCGAGAGATCGCGGAGGCAAGGGGAATCCCAGCGGTCGCCGCGCGCGTCGTCGCAGGCTCGGCGCGAATCCTCTCCAGTCCGAGCGTTGCGATCTGGCTCCAGAGCTCGCGCAGCGGGGACCTCGTCCGTCTTGCGAGCACACGAAACGATCCACCTCTGACAGAGCCCGTCGGCCTCGATGTCATACCGGCAGAGAAGCTCGAGCCATGGCTGTCTCGCACGGAGGCGTTCCTCGTCGAGGCCGTGGAGCCCGCGGCTATCGCCTCGCCGCAGCCCGGCACGGACGGGCGCTTCGCGCTTGCCCCGTTCGTCGTCGACGGGCGCCGGGGAGTCATCGCGGTTGCCGTTCCGTCGGCGGCTGTCTACGCAGACCACGAGCTCGAGCTCCTGGGCGGTCTCGCGCTTCAGACAATGCTCGCGTTCCAGAGCGCCTCGAGCTACGAGACCCTCGAGCGCACGTTTCTCTCGACGGTCGAGGTGCTCGCCAACGCGCTCGAGGCCAGCGACGAGCTCTCGTCGACGCACATGCGCTGGATCACGGACCTGGCGCTGAAGGTTGGAGCCGAGCTCGAGCTCGAGCCGGATGTGCTGAAGCGCCTCGAGCTGGGAGCGTTGTTCCACGACATCGGCAAGATCGGAGTTCCTTCCCGGATCCTCACCAAGACCGGCCCGCTGACCGAGGAGGAGCGGGCGATCGTTGAGAAGCATCCGATTCTGGGCGAGCGGATGCTTGCGCCGATCGAGCAGCTCGAGGACGTGGGGCGCATCGTCCGCGCAGCTCACGAGCACTACGACGGGAGCGGTTATCCGGATCAGGCGTCCGGAGCGGCAATCCCGCTCGAGTCCAGGATCATCCTGGTCTGCAACGCGTTCGACGCCATGACGACGGACCGGCCGTATCGCAAGGCCCTCGGCGTCGAGGAGGCACGCCGGCGCCTCGTCGAGGCGTCCGGATCCCAGTTCGACCCGCAGATCGTGGACGCGTTTCTGCGCGTACTCGAGACGAGCTGACCCCCTTCAGGCTCCCGCCGCCTCCGCCTTTCGCAGCCCGAGGAACGCCCAGGTCCAGAACGCGACGCCCAGTGCGATCGCGAGCGCGAACGCGCCGAGAACGTGCGGCGCGTCGCCCGCGATGAACCCCCGGCCGGTCTCGAGCACATACGTCAGGGGGTTGACCGACGCGACGCCCTCGATCCAGCCCTCGAGAAGATCGAGCGGGACGTAGACCGGCGCGAAGAACAGGATGAGGAAGACGGGCATCTGCATCAGCGGCGCCGCCTGAATCGTCCGGAAGCGCATGGCGATCCCACCCGCCCAGAAGAAGCCGGAAAGGTTCACGAGCGCAGCGAGGACGTAGAGGCCGACGAGGTCGACGGCGCCGCCCCCGACGTTCATGCCAACGGCCAGCGCGACGACGGTGAGAACGATCGCGACGATGAGCCAGCGACACATCGCAGCCAGCGCGTACCCGAGCACGATTCCGCTCCGGTGCGGCGCGGCGAGGAGCAGGCGCTTGGCGAACCCGCCCTCGAAGTCCCGGGCCACACCGAAACCCGTGAAGACGCCGCTGAAGGCGGCGGACTGGAGGAGAACGAAGACGAACTGGAACGCCGTGTAGCCGGGCTCGAAGTCGAACCCCGGAATCTGCGCGACCTGCGACAGCCCGCCCGCGAACGCAGTGAAGAAGAACAGCGGGAAGGCCATCGTCGGCAGCAGGATCTGCGGGTTCGTGAGGGCGTTCTTCAGGGTCCGCCAGGCCACGCCCGAGACGACGTCCCACAGCCTCATGTCCGGGTCATCCGGGTTCGGAGCGCTCGCGAGGCAAGTGCGAGCGAGACGATGCCTACGACGATCACGAAGCCGAATCCGAGGGCGAGCGCCTGCGCGTCCCAGCCCGTGATGATGAGGCTGCGCACGCACTCGATCATGTACGAGACGGGATTGAGCGTCGCCGCGATCCGGAACCACTCGACGCCGATGAGGTTCCGGGGCGCGTTCATCGACGAGATGAAGAGAAAGACGAAGAGGACCGGGAAGAGGGCCTGGATCGCCTCCCCCGATCCCGTCCGGAACGCGAGCCACGCGCCGAGAGCGCCGAACGACAGCGAGACGATCGCGCCGTAGACGAGGAGGACGAGAATGCCGAGCGCGCCCGACTCGAACTCCACACCGGTCGCCAGTCCGACCGCGATGTAGAAGAGCACCTGCACGATTCCGAGTGCGACGACTCCGGCGAGCTGCCCTGTCAGGAGCGCCCAGTCGCGGAGCGCGGTCAGAGCAAGGCGATTGATGAACCCGGTCTGGACGTCGCGTGCGAGGTCAGTCCCCGCGTTCATGGTCGAGAAGAGCGCGCCCTGGATGAACGGAACCGCGAGCGCGAAGGCGAGAAATGACGTCGTCGGGAATCCCGGCAGGTCGGTTGACGAGCGCAGGCCGCCGGCGTTCACCGCCATGAGCGCGATCGGGAAGATGAGCGGTGGGATGACGCTCGCTGGCTGCCGCGACGTGCGGACGATCGAGCGCCGCGCGATCGCTCCGACCTGGGTCAGGGTCGTGCTCAGTTTCGCCGCTCCTCCGGGTCCGCCGTGTCCAATGTGGTGTTGGGGTCTGGCTTAAGCCAGACCCCAGCTCGAGACGCCAGCTCGCTCCACATGCTCACTTCCGCCCCTTCTCCTGCTCGACTGTCTCGGCCTCCTCGGTCGCACCTTCGAGCGTTCGGCCCGTCTTCGCGAGAAAGACGTCGTCGAGGGTGGGCGCGTGGAGCTCGAGATCGGCGATGTCGACGCCGTTCGCGTCGACGGCGCGGATGATGTCGGTGAGGCCGAGGCCGTCGTTCAGGCGCACGGCGACATCTCGGGTCGACGCGAGCGGCTGGCCGAACTGCACGAGGAACTCGGCGATGCGCTCGCGATCCTCGTCGCGGTGCGGGATCGCGTGCACGCTCGGGCGCCCGATCTCGGCCTTGAGCTCGGCCGGCGTGCCCTCGGCGACGAGCTTGCCCGCGTCGATGATCCCGACACGATCGGCGAGGACGTCGGCCTCCTCGAGGTATTGCGTCGTCAAGAAGACGGTCACTCCCGCCTCGCGGCGCATGAGCGCAACCTCGTTCCAGATGTCAGTGCGGCTCTGCGGATCGAGGCCAGTCGTCGGCTCGTCGAGGAAGAGGATGCGCGGGCTGTGGATCAGCGCGAGCGCGAGGTCGAGGCGCCGCTTCATGCCTCCGGAGTAGCCGGACACCTTCCGGTCGGCGGCGTCGGCGAGCCCGACGCGGTGGAGCAGCTCCTCGGTGCGGGAGGCGCGCTCCGCCTTGCGCACTCCCTGTAGCGTGGCCTGGAGCCGGAGGTGGTCCCGCCCGGTGAGGAGAGGATCGAGCGCCGCCTCCTGCAGCGCAACGCCGATGAGTGAGCGCACCTTCGGGCCGTCCTTGACGACGTCGTACCCGCCGACGCGCGCCGTTCCCGCGGTGGGCGGGAGCAGCGTCGTCAGGACGTGGACCGTCGTGGACTTCCCGGCGCCGTTCGGGCCGAGGAAGCCGTAGATCTCACCCGGAGCGACCGAGATGTCGATCCCGTCGACTGCCCGCGGGCCCTTCTTGTACTCACGTACGAGCCTCTCGACCTCGATCCCGTTGTGGTCCGACTCCACCGTCCAACACTAGCGGCGGCCGCTCGCGGCAAAGGCGGATTGCCTCAAGGTCTCTATGAGACGTGCCGATAGCTCACGTCGATGGCACGACTCATGGTCGTCATCGCAGTCATCGGCGCCCTGCTTGGCGTCTCGACGAGCTCGGGCGCGGTGGGCCCGGCGACGCCGCCTTGTCCGGACGTCGAGGGATGGACGTTCACGGGAGCCCCTCCGCCGATCAACAAGACGATCAGCGTGGAGTTCTGGTGCCACTACATGCGAGCGGGGTACCCGGAGACGCTCACACTCGACGTCGACTGGGTGAAGCCGAGCGCGCGCGACGTCGACGTCGATTACAGGGACTGCAAGCGCCCCAGTACCGGCGGCGACTACTACCGCGACGTGTGGAGCGGCAAGGCCTTTGTTCGCCTCGAGTACAGCGTCTCCGGAGGAACGGTGGAAAGCAACAGAGCCATCTTCGCAGCCGAACGAGCGCGTATCGAACGCTCGGCGTTCGTCTTCCTCGCGGCCACGGAGAAGCTCGCGAAGTCGTGCACCAAGACTGCGCCTGTCGCTCGCGACACCCGCCGGCCCACCGTCCAGGTCGAGCCTGCGTCAGGGAGAGCGGGCACGCCGGTTGCGTTTCGCCTCAAGGTCGGAGACAACAACGGCAGCGTCGGCGTCGTTCTGACGATCTACAGCAGCGTCACCAAGGATCAGATCGCTTTCCGCAAGAACTACGGAAAAGCCAAGCCGGGTCGATACACGATCAAGATCCGCGCAAACGGCCGCGGCGTGCACCTCTGGTGCGTCACCGCCACGGACAAGGCCGGCAACAAAGCCACCGCGTGCAGCAAGCTCGTCGTTAGCTGACGCTGCAAGGAACCGCGGTCAGTCTTCCGGGTTCTCAGGCCTGTCTCACCGTATGTGCGCCACGCGACCTCGGGCGAGGCCATCATCGTGCCGCAGGTGGAAGACGCGACTCCGACCCGAGCGGCTCGAGGGTGGAACATAGAAGACCTGACCCCGGCCCTAGTCGCGCCGCAGCGGGTGGTTATACTCCGGGTATGAAGACGGCCATCTCGATCCCCGACGAGCTGTTCCGCCGCGCAGACGCGCTCGCGCGGCGCCTTGGCAAGTCGCGGAGCCAGATGTACCGGGAGGCGCTCGGGGAGTATCTCTCCCGGCGTGAACAGAGGGCCGTAACGAGCGCGCTCGACGAGCTCGCAGATGAGTTTGCAGGTGGAGCCGACGCCTGGAGTGCCGAGGCCGCGCGTCGTACGCTCGAACGCAGCGAGTGGTAGTCAGCCAGGGCGATGTCGTCTGGGCGTCGCTTCCAGACCCAACCGGCTCCGGGCCCGGGTTTCGCCGACCGGTAGTGGTTGTTCAGGGCGACGCATTCAACGCCAGCCGGCTGGCGACGATCGTCGTCGTTCCCGTCACGAGCAACGTCCGCTGGTCGGCGGCGCCTGGCAACGTCCTGCTGGCCGCGGAGCGAACTGGCCTCCCTCGGGACTCGGTGGCGAACGTCTCGCAGATCGTCTCCGTCGACCGGAGCGTCCTCAGCGAGCGAGTCGGCCACCTGAGGGAGCCGGACCTCGAGCTCGTGCTGTCGGGCATCGATCTCGTCCTCGGTCGCGAGTAACACTCGCTGCGCAACACGTGCAACGCGGGTTCAGGTCCTTGTTGCGCGTACGAGCCCTTCGACCTCGATCCGTTGTCCTCCGGCTTCACCCGATGCACACGACCGGCGGCCTAGTTGGGCGCCGTCTGGGGCGAGCTCATCGCGAACTCCGTGCAGACGAGTCTCCATAGGCTGCCTGACCCACCCTACGCACCAAGTCCATCGCCACCAACCGTGCCATCGTTGACGGTCAGGAGGTAGATCTCGCAGTTACCGATCGGCGGGGTTTGCTTGCGGCTTTCGGCCACACTGACACCGCTGACATGGGCCAGCATCGCGCGGATCGTCCCGCCGTGGCCAACGATGAGCACGCGGTCGTTCGGGTGGCGATCGGCGATTACACGGAAAGCGCGCAGCAGCCGCGCCGTCAGTCGCTCGTAGCTCTCGCCGAGTTCCCAGCCATCGCCTGTTCCTGAACGCCAGCGGTGGAGCGCGCCCGGATAAAGCTCCTCGATCTCCTCGTGCGTCAGTCCCGTCCATTCTCCGACGTCGACCTCGCGCAGCTCGCTCATTTCGTGAACGCGAAGGCCTACACGCTCGCCGATCGTCTCGGCCGTCTCGCGAGCCCGCTTGAGATCACTCGAATATATTGCGTCGATCTGCATCAGGGCGAGCGACTCGGCGAGGTCTTGCGCTTGTCGACGCCCTAGCTCGTTGAGCCCCGGATCGGCGTGACCTTGGAACTGCTGCTTTGCGTTCCATTCGGTCTCCCCGTGGCGGACGAGGATCAGTCTCGTCATTGGCGGAGGGTAGCGGCGAGTACTACAGCGGCTCGAGGGGGAGCTTCGACGCGACCACCGGCTTCCCGCCACGCTGGTAGGCGACGTCGACCGAGTCGTTCTGCCGGTACGTCCCGGCGATCCCGACCCACATCGACGTCCACCGCCAAAACCCGAGCTTGCCCTCGCTCTTCAGCTCGCGGTCGAAGACGAGCGTCCGGCCATCGACCCGAAAGTCGACGCCTTCCGCCTGCTGCACGGAATTGACGAACACCTGGAACGGACGCACGACGTCCGCCGGCAGCCGTACGCGGGTTCCCCGATACGCGTCTTCGGACACCTTCATAGAATGGCAGCCGGTGCGCCGCCTCCTCGCTCTTGCCGGCTTGGTTCTTATTGCCGTTACGGTTGCGCCCTCCGCCCTCGCGCAGTTCGCACCAGTCACGCCGGAGTCGCCGAACGCCGAGGGGATCCGCGACAGCTACCTCTTCGTCTCGATCTTCGTCGCCG
>JBOHBA010000175.1:0-7593 GCA_050698095.1 Gaiellaceae bacterium | reverse complement strand
GGCTTCGTCTTCGATCAGGGCGCGCCGATCGGCGAGATCGTGCTCGGCTCACCGCATGGTCGCCTGCTCGACTTCCGCTTCCACGGCCGCGCCGCCCACGCGGGCATGAACCCCGAGGACGGCCGTTCCGCGATTTCAGCCGCCTCGCGAGCGATCGCGGACTTCCGTCTCGGACGCATCGACGAGGAGACGAGCGCGAGCGTCGGCGTCATCTCCGGCGGCACGGCGCGAAACGTCATCCCCGAGTGGTGCTCCTTCAGCGCCGAGGTGCGCTCGCACGACGAGCGCAAAGCGATCGAGCTCGTGCGGGAGATGCTCGAGTCCGCCGCGTTCGCGGCAAGCCTCGCCGAGTGCGAGGTCTCGAGCGAGGTGCGACCGAGCTTCCCCGGCTACCGCTTCCGGGAGAGCGACCCGCCGGTGCGACTGGCGGCCACCGCGCTCGAGCGGGCCGGGTTCGCGCCTAGCTATGCGCTGAGCGGCGGCGGCGCCGACGCGAACGTCTTCAACGCCCACGGCCTCCAGTGCGTCAATCTCGCGAACGGGATGATGGAGATCCATACGCCCGACGAGCACATCGCCGTCGCCGACCTCGGGGCGATGGTCGAGGTCACGCTCGCGCTCGTCGACGTGGCTGCAACTACGCCAGCCTGACCGAGCCGTCTTTCTCGAGCGTCCAGTGCGGGTTGTGGGCGATCTCCCATCCATGACCGTCCGGATCGACGAAGACGCCCGAGTAGCCGCCCCAGAACGTCTCGGCGCCCCGGCGTGGGATCCTCGCTCCCGCCGCCTCCGCCTCGGCGAGCACGGCGTCGACCTCGGCCGGCGAGCGGACGTTGTGGGCGGGGGTGATACCTCCCCAGCCGCCGTCGTCCTCGACACCGGTATCGCGAGCGAGCTGCTCACGACTCCAGAGCGCCAGCACCATCCCGCCCGCCTGGAAGAAGACGACGTCGTCGTCGGGTGCGGCGCCGGTCGTCCAACCGAGCGCCTCGTAGAAGGCACGCGATCGCGCGAGGTCGGAGACGCCAAGCGTGATCACGCTCACGCGCTGCTCCATCGTCAGCTGACCTCCGCGACGAGATCCAGCGTGGCCATCTCGCCGGACTCGAGCAGCCGCCAGATCGACGCCATGGAGTCCTGGTACCCCGGCGAGCTTCGGGCGGCCTCGATCTGCTCCGCGTGACGCCAGCCGTCGCCGAGGCTGACGAATCGCTGCGGATTCTCCCGGTCGCGCATCAGCCGGAGCGTCACACCGGGAAAGTCCAATGACACCCCGTCGGCGCCTTCCTGCCAGCGTCGGGCGAAATCGTCCTCGCGTCCCTTCTTCACGATCCAAATGCCTGACGTGTACACAGCTGCTCCTTTCGAGGTAGGTGCCATTCATAACACCCCTGGAAACTCGATAGATTGCGGCCACGTGCGCATCGGAGTCGCCAGGGAGATCAAGCCGCAGGAGTACCGCGTCGCGCTCACGCCGGCGGGCGCGCGCGAGCTCGTCCAGCGCGGGCATGACGTGCTCGTCGAGACCGATGCCGGGGCGGGCAGCGCGTTCGCCGACGAGGCGTACGAGCGCGCCGGTGCGACGATCGTCTCCGTCGAGGACGTGTGGAGCACGACTGACCTGCTGCTCAAGGTCAAGGAGCCGATCGCGTCCGAGTATCCGCGGCTCCGAGAGGGGCTCACGCTCTTCACGTATCTCCACATTGCCGCCGACGAGCCGCTGACCCGCGCGCTCGTCGACTCGGGAATTACGGCGATCGCATACGAGACGGTGGAGACCGACTCGGGCGCGCTCCCGCTCCTTGCGCCGATGAGCGAGATCGCGGGGCGGCTGGCGCCCCAGGCGGGCGCGGATCATCTCGAGAAGCCGAAGGGCGGCCGCGGCATCCTCCTCGGCGGCGTCGCAGGAGTCGCGCCGGCGCGCGTGCTGGTCATCGGCGGTGGGATGGTCGGCTACAACGCCGCCGTCATCGCGCTCGGCATGGGCGCGCAGGTGACTGTTCTCGAGCGCTCGGTCGAGCGCATGCGCTTTCTGGAGCAGATCCTGAGCGGGCGCGTGCAGCTCCTCATGTCGTCGAGTCTCCAGATCGAGGAGTCGATCAAGGACGCCGACCTCACGATCGGAGCGGTGCTCATTCCGGGCGCGCGCGCGCCGAAGCTCATCACCCGCGAGCTGCTCGGCACCATGAAGCAGAGCTCCGTCTTCGTCGACGTCGCGATCGACCAGGGCGGCAGCGCCGAGACGTCGAAGGCGACCACGCACGACGATCCCGTCTATACGGTCGACGGCGTGATCCACTACTGCGTCGCGAACATGCCAGGCGCGGTGCCGATCACCTCGACGCGCGCGTTGACGAACGTCACGCTGACGTACGTCGAGCAGCTCGCCGAGCTCGGCCCCATCGCCGCGGTCGCGTCCAATGCCGAGCTCGCGCGTGGCGTCAACGTCATGGGCGGCAAGGTGACCTACGACGCCGTGGCCGAGGCGCACGGAATGCAGTACACGCCGCTCGACGACGCGCTGGCCGCTGGCGTGACCTGAGCGTCGATGGATCCCGAGCAGCTGGCGGACGCGAGGGCGCAGCTCGAACGGGACTTTCTCGCGGACGCAATCTCGGCAGAGGAGTACACGCGGCTACGACGCCAGCTCCACGAGGGTGGCTCGATACAGGAGAGCGTTCACGAGATCGTGGAGGCTCAGGAGCAAGTGCAGGCTCCGGAGCAGGAGATCGTCCCCGCTCGGGTTGCGAGCGATTCCTTGGATGGCGCCCAACGCGCTGCGCCGGCAGGTGACGATCCTGTTACCGGAGCCCATCTCGCAAGCTGGGGAAGACGCGCCGCGGCCTGGTTCGTAGACCTGATGGTCATCGGCTTCGCTCTCTGGGCGGCGTCCGCTGCCTTGGCGTTCACGACCGAAGACTCGGGGACAGAAACGATCACCGTGGCAGTGCTTCTCTTGGGCCCGCCTCTATACCAATGGCTCATGATCGGGTGGTCGGGACAGACACTGGGAAAGGCGGTACTGGGGATACGGGTCGCGCGGAGCGAGGACGCCGCCGGCGTCTCCTACCCCCGCGCCCTAGGACGAGCGCTGTCCCTGTGGGTCTTCTGGACTTTCGGGTGGTTATTGCTCGGACTGCCTTTGCTTCTCGCGTACCTGTGGCCACTTTGGAACAGACGCAACCAGACGTTGTACGACAAGATGGCGGGCACAATCGTCGTCGAAGGCAGTTGAGGGCTCGCCGCAAGTGCCGAAGGACGTACGACCGAGTCGCTTGAAGATTTCTTGAGCGGACGACAATACGATCGGGGTGATGGATCCCGAGCGGTCACTCGAGCAGCGTCTCGGCGAGATGGAAGCGCTCCTGAAAACGCTGGTCATACGTGTTACCGAGCTCGAGCTCGAATCCCAGCCAACTCCCACCCAGGTTACCCCTCAACCTGAACCTCCCCCTGCTGAACCGCCACGAGTCGCTCCCGCGGCGGCACAGCCACCACAGCCTCCTCGCGTCGTACATGCACCACCCACCCCTCTCTCCGAGACTGGCCCGCCCGTACCGTCGTGGCCCGCTCCGGCTGACCACGAGCCTGCGGTCGACCCCGGTATCGCTCAGCAACTCTCGGAACTGAAGGTGCCGACACCCGCAGCACCAGTGCCGGCACCACCGGCGCCGAAGCCGGCCGAGGCGCGTCCTGCTCCTCCACCTCCGCCTCCGCCTCCAGCGCCGCCGCCGAAGCCCCCGCGTCGCTCCCTCGGCGACCTCGCCCGCGACTGGGATCTCGTCGGCGCGCGCGGCTTCGCGATCGCAGGTGGCGCGGTCATGGCTCTGGGCATCGGATTCTTCTTCGTCCTGGCCGCGAACCGCGGTTGGATCAACGAGGAGCTGCGCGTCGCATTGGGCGCCACAGCCTCCGCGCTCGTCTTTGGGGCGGGCCTCCTCTTGCGGGCGCGTTACGGGCAATACTGGTCGGCGCTCGCGGCCGTCGGCGCCGGGATCGCCGGCGCATACGCGACGGTGGCTGCGGCCGCGGCTCGCTACGACGTCCTGCCTGACGGCCTGGCTCTGCCGCTCGCGGGCTTCATCGCGGCCGTGGGGACCGTCGTTGCGATTCGCTGGAAGTCACAGGTCATCGCCGCGATCGGGCTCCTCGGGGCAGCGCTTGCCCCAGCGCTGCAGGCACTCGACACCGAGCTGACCTGGGAGTCTGCGGCCTTCGCGGTGATCGTTCTCGCCGCCGCCGTGTGGGTGAGCGTTCCGCGCGGGTGGCACGGGCTCCTCATCACGACGTCGGTGCTCGTCGGTGCCCAGGTCGAGTGGCTCGCAGCGGAGGCGACGTCAGCGCTCGACCGCGGGGCGGTCTCTGTCGCCGGCGCCTTCGTGCTCAGCCTCCTCGGCACGGCGGTCGCTCGTCAGACAAGCGTAAAGCGGGCGGATCTCGACGCGATGGCACTCAGCTATGCCCTCGCCGCGTTCAGCACCTCGATGGTGCTCGCTCTCCAACTGTTGGAGGACAGGACCGACAGAGGGGTCGCGCTCCTCGTCGCCGCCATCGCCTGGGGGCTCGTGTTTGGCGGGCTTCAGTGGAGACGGCTGCCCGATCTCGGGCTCGTCGTCGGCGCGTCCGCGCTTGCTCTGGCGGCCGTCGGCACGACTGACTTGCTCTCCGACTCGGCGCTCACGATCGCGTGGTCCGGTCAGGCAATCCTGCTCGCCGCTCTCGCTGCGCGGCTCAAAGACGTCCGGCTCGAGACGATGGGGATCGGGTATTCGGTGATTGCGTCCGTCCACGCGCTCGGCTTCGAAGGCCGACCCGATCGGGTCTTCGACCAGCTCGCCGACCATCTTTCGTCAGTGCTTCCTCTCGGGGTGTCCGCAGCCGCGCTGATCAGTGTCGGCGTGCTCATGCCGAGCGAATACCGAGTTCGGACAGAGTCGGGCCTGCTCGCGTTCGTGGGCAGGATCAGGTTGGAGCTTCTGGCGGACCGACGCGGCCTTCGCGAGGCATTCGTCTTCGGAGGCGGTGCCGTGGCGACGCTGTCCGCCACGTTTGCGCTCATCTGGGTCTCGTTCGAGTGGGGCCACGTTGCCGCCAGCCTCCTCGCCGCACTTGTTGGCGCGACGTTCCTTGCGGTCGCCGGTCGTCTCCGATCCGACGAGCTCTCTGTCGCATCGCTGCTCTGGCTTGGAGTGGTGCTCGTCGAGTCCGTGGCCTTCGACGTCTCCGAGTTCGAGGACGGCGCGCTCACGGTGACCTCGATCGGCGGCTGGTCAGTGCTTGGCGCGTCGGCGGGGTTGCTCGGAGGTTCCTACGCGCTCCGAGTCACGCAGCCCGAGCGACGCATCTTCGACGTTGTCTGCGGTATCTCGGCGGCGATCGCGTTCTGGGCCGCCTTGTTCGGTGCCAGGCTCGTTTCGATATCGGATACGCGTGAAGGGATCGGATACCTCGCCGTGACGGTGGCGTACGTGGCGCTCGCGGCCGGGGTCTTCCGCACGAGACCGCTCCGAGACTTCACGACAACGCTGTGGGCGCTCGGGCTCCTGTCGTTGGTCGGGGCGGAGCTCCTGCTCGTCTCGGATAGCGTCTGGAGCGCGGCAACAGTCGCCGCGACAGCGTTCGGCGTTGGAGCAAGCGCAGGACCGCTTCGTGAGTCTCGCCTCTGGCTCGCGGGCGGCTCGCTCGCGGTTGTGACCACTGCTGTCGTCCTCCTGTACGAGGTGCAACCGTGGCTCGAGGAGTCCGAGCTCACGCAGCGCCTCGCGATTGCCACGACAGCATGTGTGCTCGCGAGCTTCGGGCTCGCGGCTCTCCGCTGGGGCGAGGCTCGCTGGCGCGATCTCGTAACGGTGCTCTGGCTCGTTGGGATTCTGGCGCTGCTCGCGACGGAGCGCGTCCTGATCGGCGACGGCGTCTGGCTCGCCGCAACTGTGGCCGCGACAGCCTTGGTGGTTGGCGCCACCGCAGGGCCCCTTCGTGAGGTTCGCCTCTGGCTCGCGGGCGGCTCCCTGGCAGTCGTGACGGCTGTTGTCGTCCTGTTCGACGAGGTGCAGCCGTGGCTCGAGGAGTCCGAGCTCACGCAGCGTCTCGCGATTGCGACAGCAGCCTGTGCGCTTGCGACCTTCGGGCTCGCTGCTCTCCGCTGGCGCGAGGCACGCTGGCGCGATCTCGTCACGGTTCTCTGGGTCGTCGGGATTGTGGCGTTGCTCGCGACGGAGCGCGTCCTGCTCGGGAGCTGGCAGGCGACGGCGCTGGCCGTGGCGCTCACAGGCGGCGCGATCGCCCTGCTCGCACGACCGCTCGGCGAGCAGTTGCTGTGGCTTGCGGGCGGCATTATCGTGGGCGCGACCACCATTGCGGCGATCGCGAGCTTCACGCCTCCTTCCCACTTCTTCAGCGCGTCTGCGAACCCGGCAGCGGGGGTTTGGGTGCTCGCCGGTTGCATCCTCGCTCTCGTCGCAGTGGGCGCCTCGGCTCTCGTGGATCGGCATCGCGTCATCCTCCAGGCGGTCGCCGGCGGCATCGCGTTGTATGGGATCTCGCTGGGGATTCTCGAGATCGCGGAGCTCGTTTCCACGGCGTCGGTCGAGACCGACTTCGAACGCGGCCATACCGGAGTCAGCGGTCTGTGGGCGCTCGTCGGCCTCGCGCTCCTCGTCCTCGGCCTGCTCCGAGGCTCAGCGGCGATTCGGTACGGCGGCCTTGCGCTCTTCGGCCTGAGCCTGGCGAAGATCTTCCTCTACGACCTCGCCGAGCTGAGCTCCATCGCACGCGCGTTCTCGTTCATCCTCGTCGGCGGACTCTTGCTCGCTGGCGGCTTCTTCCTTCAGCGCCTCAGCGACCGGATCGGTCCGCGAGATCCCTAGAGGCCTGATGTGGGTTGGGAGTGCATTCGGGGAGGGTATGCGCCGAGCAGCGGGTCGGAGCGGGCGGTGCCAAGGCTCGCAGCCTTGATGCCAACCGATACGGGCGCGATGCGACGCGCGCAGACCCCCAGCCGGATGTGCTCCCAACCCACATCAGGCCTCTAGCTCTGCGGTGCCAACCAGGAGGCGGTCGGCCGAGCCATGCGCCTACGCGGTCCCTCGCTTCGCCTTGCGGAACAGCCGCCCGGCGCCCTCAACGCCGTCGCCGCCCGAGGGCGCATCGGGCTTGTCGGGCTTCTTCGGGTTCCGCTCGGTCGGGAAGATCTTCACGACTGCGAAGGTGATCGCGCACGAGATCGCGAGAATGCCGACGATATAGACCGCGAGCAGGAGTAGACCGAGGACGTCGTCCAAAGCCGCCGTAGAATAGCGGCGTGCCGAGGGCGTGCGTGATCGTGCTCGATGCCGTCGGCGCGGGCGAGCTGCCGGATGCAGCGGAGTACGGAGACGAAGGCTCCAACACGCTCGGCAACGTCGCCCGCGCCGTCGGAGGACTCGACCTGCCGAATCTCGAGGCGCTCGGCCTCGGGAACGTCATCCCGCTCGAGGGCTGCCCGCCCCAACCGGGTGCGCCGGCGGTGGCCGGCCGGCTGTTCGAGCGCTCGAAGGGCAAGGACACGACGACGGGCCACTGGGAGCACATGGGCATCGTCACGCCGACCGCCTT
>JBOHBA010000174.1:0-5035 GCA_050698095.1 Gaiellaceae bacterium | reverse complement strand
GACCCAGAGTTTCCGGGCTGTGGAGCGGATGCGCTCGGAGAGCTGCGCGATCTCGGGTCCGGGGAGCTCGGACTCCATCAGCTGGCGCCCGCCGACGCGTAGGCGAGGCAGGACCGCAATCGCGAGGACGATGATCCCCATCCCGCCGAGCCACTGCGAGAACTGCCGCCAGATACCGAGCGAGCGGTTGATGTCGTCGAAGTCGGTCACCACGCTCGCGCCGGTCGTCGTGAACCCGGACATCCCCTCGAAATAGGCGTCGAGCGGGCTCGAGAACTGCTTGCCGCCCTCGAAGAGATACGGGATCGACGCGAACCCGGCTGCGAGCAGCCAGGTCAAAGCGACCACGAGGAACCCCTCGCGCACTCCGACGCGACCGGCGGCTCCGGCCGTCAGCCGCTCGAGCGCGAACCCGAGCCCGCTCGTGACGACGCCGGCCACGAGGAAAGGCACCGGCGTCTCCCCGTACCAGAGCGCGAAGGCGATCGGAAAGAGCGCGGCGAGCCCGAGGTACTTCCCGAGTGTCCCGACGAGGTTGCCGACAGCGGGAAAGTCGATCGCCAGCCGCCGCGGGGGGCCTATTCTCCCACTTGCGACTTGGCCCAAGTCAGAGCGCCTCGACGACCCAAGGCGCGTTCGCGGCCTCGGTGAAGATGATCACGCGATCACCGGCCTGGAGGACGTCGTCGCCGTGGGGGAAGATCGCGTTCCCATTGCGGACGATCGCCCCGATGAGCGAGCCGTGCACGGGCATGTCGCGAAACGCCATGCCGATGTAGCGGCTCGACTCGCGCGTGGTCACATCGAGTACCTCGTAGCGGTTGTCCTCGAGCATCGCGACCTGCTGCATGCGTGGGTCGTGGGCGAAGCGGACGATCTCCTCCGCGGTCACACCGCGCGGATTCACGGAGACGTCGATCCCGGCCTGGTCGAACGCGGCAACCGACACTGCCTCGTGTGCGATCGCGATGGTGAACGGGATTCCGTGCACCTGGGCGAGCGAGGCCGCGTACTGGTTCTTGGCGTCGTCCCGCATCGCGAAGATGCCCGCCTGCGACTGGCCGATCCTCTCCCGCACGAGGAAGTCCGGATCGAAGCCGGTCGCGTTGTAGACCCGCACCTTGGGAAGCGCCTCGGCGGCGCGGCGAGCCTGCTCGCGCGACGCCTCGATCATGCGGACGGTGAGCTCCTGATCGAGAAGGACGCGCGCGATCGCCATCCCCACGTGTCCCGCGCCGAAGATCACGACGTCACGCACTGCCCCGCCTTCCGGCCAGAGGAGTGAGCTCCACGCCTTCGCGGCCTCCGGCGAGCCGATGACGACGATCCGGTCGCCCACCCGAATCTCGTCGTCCCCGCCGGGCAGGATCGTGTCCTGCTCACGGATGATGGCCGCGACCTTCGAGTCCGCAGGCACCGCCGCGTCGCGCAGCGCCACGCCGATGACCTCGGACGACGCGCCCTCCTCGACGTCGAACTCTCCCAGCTGCACCTGGCCCTCCGCGAAGACGTCGGTCTGGCGCGCGGCCGGGACGCCGATGATGCGGCTGATCGCGTACGCCGTCTCGAGCTCCGACGACACGACGAAGTCGACATCGAGTTGTCCGCCTCGCCAGAGCTCGACGAACTCCACGTTCGAGCTCCGGATCACGGTCGTGGCGCCAGTCGTCTCGAGACGCGCGAACATGCCCGCGACGAGGTTGACCTCGTCGCGTGAGGTGCAGGCGATCACGAGATCGGCGCTCGCGACCCCCGCAGCCGCGAGATCCTTACGGCTCGTCCCGTCGCCCTCGTACGTCGCGACGTCGAACCGGCCGGCGATCGCTTGGAGGCGCGATGACTCGTTGTCGAGCACCGTGAGCTCGTGCTCCTCGTGGAGGGCCTCGACGATCGTGGTTCCGACCTGTCCCGCGCCGATCACGAAGACCTTCACGAGCGCGTACCCTACTCCGGCGCAATGGCCGGCTCACAGCCGTTGGCTACCGTGTTTCCGTGCGTACGTTGTCGACGGTCGCCCTCGCTGCCGTAGCCGCGGCGTTGCTGGGAGGCGCCGGGTCGGCTTCAGGCTCACAGGAGGCGTTCCGCAAGATCGTGTTCGCGCGTGGCTTCGACGCGCCGGTGCTGCTCACCCACGCCCCCGGCGAGCCCGGAACGGTCTACGTCGTCGAGCAGAGCGGAAGGGTGATTCGGCTTCAGGCGGGACGACGAACGGTGTTCCTCGACGTTCGTCGCCAGGTCGAGTACGGCGGCGAGCAGGGCCTGCTCGGGCTCGCTTTCCACCCCGGTTACGCGAAGAACCGGCTCTTCTATGTCGCGTACACGTCGTCTGATGGCAAGAACACCGTGGCGCGCTACCGCTCGCGCAACGGCAAGGCGGTGCCCTCGAGTCGCACGATTCTGCTCGCAGTGGCCGACTCCTACGGAAACCACAACGGCGGACACCTCGTGTTCGGACCCGACGGGCGGCTGTACACCTCGATCGGCGATGGCGGCTCGGCGGGCGACCCCGAGGACCGCTCGCAGAACATGCGCTCGCAGTTCGGCAAGCTACTGGCCCTCGACGTGTCGAAGCCGGCGGCGAAGTGGTCGATCGCGGCGCTCGGGCTGCGAAACCCCTGGCGGTTCTCGTTCGATCGCTCCACGGGCGACCTGTACCTCGGCGATGTGGGGCAGGGCTCGGCCGAGGAGATCGACTTCACTCCGCGAGCGAGCCCCGGGCTCGAGAACTACGGCTGGGACAACTACGAGGGCTCGAGGCGCTTCGAAAGCGGCAGCGCAGGGCCGGGGACGCTCGTCTTTCCCGTGTTCGAGTACGGCCACGATGAGGGCTGCAGCGTCACGGGCGGATACGTCTATCGCGGCTCCGCGCGTCGAGCGGAGCACGGGCGCTACGTCTTCGGTGACTACTGCTCAGGGACGGTCTGGAGCTTTCGCGTCGCAGCCGGAGCGGCGACGGACGTCCGTACGGAGCCGTTCGAGATCGACGGCCTGAGCTCGTTCGGCGAGAACGCCGCGGGGGAGCTGTTCGCGGTCTCGCTCGAGGGGACGATCTACCGCCTGAGCTGAAGCTGGGCGCGCGGTCAGCCGGCGCGCCTGCGAACTCTTGGCGGCGCCTGGCCGAGCGCGGCGTACGCGAGCGCGTTCAGCGACTCCCGGAGCTCTCGCAGCTCGCGGGCGACGAGCGTGAATCCGTCCTGCTTCTCGGTCGTGCGGTTCAGGCGCTCGAGCTCGTTCGCGATGCGGTCGAGTCTGTCGAGCAGCGCGTCGAGTTGACGGTCGGCGACGTCCTTCGCTTCCACTCGACCGATTCTACGTCGCGAGATCGAGCAGCTCGGCGCGGCTGCGAATCACGATTGAGTCGGCTCCCAGCGTCGTCAGGAGCCGATCGAGGGCTCCGGCACCGGTCTCCAGCACGGAGGTCCGTTGCTCGGCGCCCGCCTGGGCGAGCGCGACGCGGGCCAGTGGCTCTGGCGCGTCCGTGAACACGCCGATCACACGGCCGCCCGCAACCAGCGTGCGTAAGGCAGCGCTCGTCTCGGCATCCCGCCGGAGGTACACCGGTGCGCGATCCTCGCCGTAGCGCTCGAGGAGCGTCCGCCAGTTGCCCGCGCCCTGCCGGTCGAGCTCCTCGGCCGCCGCGCCGCGGTCGCCGGAGAGCGTGGCGGGATCGACGCCGAGCACGGCCTGCGCCGACGCGAGCCAGTCGTTCCACAGCGCGCGCGTGTCACCGAGGGCGTCGAGATCGACGGCGATCGCTTGCTTCGTCGTCATGCGAGCCGGCGCGCTCGAATTGTCTGCCAGAGGACGATCCCGCAAGCGACGCCGAGAGTGTCGATCGCGACGTCGAGCGGGGCGCCCATGCGGCCGGGAACGAATGCCTGATGGATCTCGTCGCTCACGGCATACAGCGTCCCGAGCACGAACGCGAGTCGGCTCCGTCCGGTCGCTCGCATCAGCAACGCTGCCAGCACGGCGTACTCGGCGGTGTGCGCGAGCTTGCGCAGCGCGAGGTCCCAGCCGCCGAGGCCCGTCCCGAGATCCGGGATCGACGAGAGGGCGAAGATGAGGGCGGCCCACGCGAGGACGGGCAACCAGAGTCGTCCGACCGAGCCCAACCCACGGTGTCTGACACCCGAGGGCCGCAAACCCGCATGGTTGCGTGAGCCGGTGTCAGACACCGTACGATGATAGGCTCGGCATCCAACCAGGAGCCCGGTGAGGGAACCCGGTGCAAGTCCGGGACGGTCCCGCCGCTGTAAGGGGAGATGCTCCTCCGCCACGAAGCCACTGGCGCAAGCCGGGAAGGCGGCGAGGAGAGAGCCCCGAGTCAGAAGACCTGCCGCGCCTCCTCATGACCGAACCCCTCGCGGAAGGGAGGATTCAGGTGCTTCGCTCGTCGTTTCTTCTTACCGCCGCTTTGGTGGCGGTTCTTGCCGTGGCCGTCGGCGGCGCTTCCGGCGCCGACACGACCTTGCAACAGACTGTTGCAAGCAAGGCGGCTCCGGCCTCGTTCCCGGTGACGATCGTCGCCTCCAACGGCGCGGTCACGGTCGCGACGAGGCCGAGTCGCATCGTCTCGCTGTCGCCGACGGCCACCGAGTCGCTCTTCGCGATCGGCGCCGGCCCGCAGGTCGTCGCCGTCGACGACCAGTCCGATTATCCGAAGAGCGCGCCGAAGACGTCGCTGTCCGGCTTCACGCCGAATGTCGAGGCGATCGCGTCGTACCGGCCGGACCTCGTCGTCACCTCGTACAACCCGCGCGGCCTCGTCGAGTCGCTGACGCGGCTGCGAATCCCGGTGATCTTTCACGACGCTCCCAAGGGGCTCGCCGGCGCGTACCAGCAGATCCGCCAGCTCGGCCTGGTCACGGCTCGCGAGCAGGGAGCGACCCGCACGATCCGCGGCATGAAGAACAGGATCGCGACGATCGCGAGAGCCGCACGCGGGAAGGCGGGCCGGCTGTCCGTGTACCACGAGCTGACCCCGGACTTCTACTCCGCGTCCTCCGCGTCGTTCGTCGGCAAGGTCTACGAG
>JBOHBA010000173.1:0-3925 GCA_050698095.1 Gaiellaceae bacterium | reverse complement strand
GATGAACGGGCCTCTGGTGTATCAGTTGTCCTGCCAAGGGCATCGCTGATTAGCCACGCCTGGATGGGATAACCGCTGAAAGCATCTAAGCGGGAAGCCCACCTCAAGATGAGACCTCCCATCCCCTCGAGGGAGTAAGGGCCGTGGTAGACCACCACGTCGATAGGCGGCACGTGCACGCGCAGCAATGCGTTTAGCGGAGCCGTACTAATTGCCCGAGGTCTTGATTTTGAACACGTTGAATGCTGCTATGGAGTTTTGAAGGTGACGCGATGCTCATCGCCGCCTCCCGCGAGCGTACGGCGGGAGGACGCACCTTTGACACCTTGGGCGGTCATAGCGGCGGGGATACACCTCTTCCCTTTCCGAACAGAGAAGTTAAGCCCGCCAGCGCCGATGGTACTTGGGGCGCAAGCCCCCGGGAGAGTAGGACGCCGCCCAGTCTTTGCGCAAGATCGGAAACCGCCTAGCGGCGGTTTCCGATCGCGCCCAAGAAAACCCCTTCATGGGGTGCTCGAATAGCTCGCCGCTCCGGGTGTGAAGTCGACTGCTTGACGACACTGTCAGAGTCGGTCGTACACTCGCGTCGTGGAGCTTCGTGACGGCGATCTCATCCTGCGGCTGTGGACGGAAGCCGATGTTCCGGCGCTCGTCGCCGAGTGCAACGACCCTGAGATCCAGTGGTGGATCCCGGTCATTCCCTCTCCGTACACAGAAGCAGACGCCTTGGCATTCGTTCGCGGCGACGTGCGGCCCATGGAGCACTCGCTTGCGATCACGCTCGCTGGCCGAATGGTTGGAGCTATCGGCATGAAGGTCAATTCGATCGACTACCGCGGGCGCATCGGCTACTGGGTCGCTGCGTCGGCTCGTGGGCACGGTATCTGTACCCGAGCGCTCCGGCTCCTTGCCCGCCTTGGGTTGGAAGAACTTCACCTGCAGCGACTCGATCTCATCACAGATCCCGACAACATGGCGTCGCAGCGAGTCGCCGAGAAAGTCGGCTTCCAGCGTGAAGGTGTGCTCCGCGCGCATCTTCGCCATCCCGACGGCCGAATCCGCGACTCTGTGATGTTCTCGCTGCTACCCGGTGAGCTCCGCGACTGACGACGCCCCTCGCCCGTTCGGGCCAGATCCCAGCTCGCGCAACCGCCGGACGCGATCCGCGAGCGGTGGATGTGTCTTGAACATGCGCGCGATCCCCTCGCTCTCGAAGGGGTCGACCGAGTAGAGAGGCTCGGTCGCCGGAGACGCCGCGAACTCCACGAGCTCTGACGCCCGGTCGAGTCGCATCAGGGCGTCGGCGAGGTCGTGCGCACCGCCCGTAGCTCGCGCGGCGAGCGCGTCCGACTCCAGCTCGCGCTTAGGCGAGAGCAGGAGATGGACGAAGGCGGCGCCGATCGGCGCAAGGACGTACAGCAGTGCACGCGAGAACCAGCCGCCGACCCGGCTCGCCTCGACGAGCGTCGTCGCGAAGAGTACGACGAACGTCTGGACGAGAACATCGCGCCGGCGAACATGCGCGAGCTCGTGGGCAATCGACGCTTCGAGCTCCTCGCGTCGGAGGGAAAGGAGAGCTCCGGTCGAGATCGCCAGAGCCGAGTTCGAGGGACCCCGGCCCACGGCAAAGAGTCGAGGAAAGCCGTCTGGGAGCAGGTAGAGCGACGGTGGTCGAACCCCTACCTTCGCCGCGACCGTGTCCGTGGTCGGGCGTAAGGTCGGATGCTCTGCGAGCGCGAACGGGCGCGCCTCGAGCATCCCCAGGAGCGCCCTGTCACCGTAGCGGTAGACGCCGGTGGCGGCGAGCAGCGAACAGAACGCGAATAGAAGCGCGGTTGTCAGGCCGCCGACAAGCCAGCCTACGCCACCGAGTGCGGCGGCCAGAACGGCGACGAGAACCAACGCCTTCGCCAGATTGAGCGCGACCGCTCGCGCCACGATTTACGACTCTCCGGTGTCGTCCTCGATGAAGCCTCGGGGAGGCCAGTCGGGCTCGGGGGCGTCGCACCGGCTCGAGCAGTGGAGCGACGCGACGTTCTGCAGCGGGATCAGGATGTGCCCGTTGAGTTCGACATGAGGCACGTCCTCGATCGAGCAGTAGGCGGTCAGGGTGCCTTCCTGGTACTCGCCGCCGAAGAGGGCGACCTCGACCTGCTCGCCCTTGTACTTGTTCGTGTAGTCCTCCACGAATCGGTCAGTCTACTCGCTCGAGGATGTCGCCCCTGAGCGCGAATCGGAACACCGAGCAGTTGCGGAGCGGGCCGATGAGCGGTCGCGCTTCTTCATCGGAGAGCCCCATAGCGAAGGCCAAGGCGGCGCGAATGGGGCCGGCATGGGTCACTCCGAGAACCTGCTCGTCGGGGTGTTGCACGCCTAGCCCGAGGAGCGCCGGGATGACTCGCGCGCTCACGTCCTCGTAGTTCTCACCTTCCTCCCAGCCCGAGCGCCAGTCCACATGCTCGGGGAAGCGGCTCTTCACCTCGTCTATCGTCAGGCCCTCCCAGGTGCCGACGTCGATCTCGCGCAACGCGTCGAGAGGGAGTGCGTGCAGGCCGAGCGCCTCGGCCACGATGTCGGCGGTTTCGCTCGCGCGACGCAGCGAGCTCGTATACACGGTGTTGATTGGCTCGCCAGCGAGGAGCCCAGCGAGCTCGCGAGCCTGCCCACGGCCGACCTCGTTCAGCGGGATGTCCGCATGACCTTGGAAGCGGCTGTCGCGGTTCCAGTCGGTCTCGCCGTGCCGGACCAGAACGATCGTCGTCGGCACGCGGGATACCCTAGTGCGCTCGTGGACCTCGGGCTCGACGGCAAGCGATGTCTCGTTACCGGCTCAACCGGAGGGATCGGGCTCGAGGTGACGCGGCTCCTGATCGGAGAGGGCGCGGCTGTCGTGACCTGCGGGCGGCGCGATGCACCCGGAATTGGCGAGACCGCGCACGTCGTCGCCGATCTCTCGCGCGCCGGCGAGCCGGAGCGCGCGGTCACCGAGGCGGCGTCAGAGCTCGGCGGGCTCGACGTTCTTGTGAACAACGTCGCCATCGCGCGCAAGGCGCGATTCGAGGACGTCTCCGACGAGGAGTGGGACGCGTACTGGCAGCTGAACGTCATGAGCTACGTGCGGGCGATCCGTTCCGCGCTGCCGCTCCTACGTGACGGGGGCGGGGCGATCGTGAACGTCTCCTCGACTTCCGGAAAGCGCCCGTCCACCTGGATGCCGCACTACTCTGTGACGAAGGCGGCCGTGCTCTCGCTTTCGCGGCTCGTCGCCGACCTGTACGGCGGCGAGGGCATCCGGTGCAACGCGGTCACGCCCGGCCCGACGGCAACGGACGCTTGGCTCGGGGAGGGTGGTCTCGCCGACCAGCAGGGCGATCGAGACGAGGTGCTGGCGAAGGTCGGAGCCGGGCGCCCGCTCGGTCGCCTCGCTCGACCGGAGGAGATCGCCGCAGTGATCGTGTTCCTGTGCTCCGACCAGGCCTCGTACGTGACAGGGGCCGCCTGGAGCGCGGATGGCGGCACCGTCCCGATCATCATCTGATGAGCGCGTTCAAGGAGCGAATTGGGGAGCTCGAGGCGTCGCTCTCGCCGTTTGCCGTGCGCTCGCTCGAGACGCGAGGACGCGAGCTTCCGGAAGAGGAGTCGAGCGTGCGGACGCCGTTCCAGCGCGACCGCGACCGCATCGTGCATTCGAAGCCGTTTCGCCGGCTCAAGGGCAAGACGCAGGTCTTCATCGACCCCGACGGCGATCACTACCGCACGCGGATGACCCACACGCTCGAGACGACCGCGATCTCACGTGTGGTTGCTCGAGCGCTTCGTCTGAACGAGGACCTCACCGAAGCGATCGGGCTCGGGCACGACATGGGGCACACGCCGTTCGGCCACGCGGGAGAGGACGCGCTCGATGCGGCGGTGTCCGAACGCT
>JBOHBA010000172.1:0-5550 GCA_050698095.1 Gaiellaceae bacterium | reverse complement strand
CCTCAGGGCGAGACGGATGCGCTCCTCGGTGGGCAGCTCGGGATCGATCGCCGCCAGCGCCTGCTCGGCCTCGCCGACCGAGTAGCCCAGCTCGACGAGCGCGTCGCGCGCGACGAGATGGGACGGCGTGCCGGCGGCCGCCGAGATGGGCACGACGTCGTCGTCGGCAAGCTTGTCCTTCAGCTCGAGGACGATCCGCTCGGCGGTCTTCTTTCCGATCCCGGGGATCGCCTGGAAGCGAGCGGCATCGCGCAAGACGATCGCCCTCCGCAGCTCTGCCGCCGGTGCGCTCGAGACGACGGCGAGAGCCACCTTCGGCCCGATGCCGCTGACGCCGAGCAGATGGACGAAGAGCTCGCGCTCCGCGACGTCCGCGAAGCCGTAGAGCTGGAGCGCGTCCTCGCGTACGTGGAGGTACGTCTCGAGCGTCACCTCGGGGACGCCGTCGGCGCGCCGCAAGGCGCTCGGGGTCGCGGCGACGAGGTATCCGACACCTCCGACGTCGAGGACGAGCCCGTCGACGGTGCGGCCGGCCGGAGCTCCACGCAGGCGCGAGATCATCTGGCCACTTCGAGCAACGGCGGCGCGAGCGCGTGGCAGATCGCCACGGCGAACGCGTCAGCCTCGTGCGAGGACGTCGGCTCCGCGTCGAGGCCGAGGATCACCGTCACCATCCGCTGCACCTGCGCCTTCTCCGCGCGTCCGTACCCACAGACCGTCTGCTTGACCCGCGCCGGGGCGTACTCGGTGCACTCGACCCCTGCCGACGCGGCGGCGACGAGGACGGCGCCTCGCGCCTGCCCGACGGAGAGCGCGATGCGGGCGTCGGCACCCACGTAGGACTCCTCGAGCGCGACGGCGTCCGGCTCGTGCTCCGCAATGAGATCCTGAACGCCCGCGAAGATCGTCCTGAGCCGCACGTCGAGCCGCTCCCGCGCGGAGGTCCGCCAGCAGCCGGACTCCACCCCCCGGAGGCGCCCGTCGCTTTCGTGGACGATCCCGTACCCGCACGCTGCCGTCCCTGGATCGATGCCGAGGACCTTCACATGTGGAAGTTACGCGGGAGCCCGGACGTTCCTGCCGCCGGTCTTCCGGGGCTACGGGATCAGCCGCCTACGCCTGCGCAGTTTTCGTTCGCCCAGACCCCGAGTCGCTCCGACGCGGCGGTGACTTCTTCCTGGTTCGTGGTTGACAGTGCCGCTACGAGTTGCTGGACCTGGTCCGCGGTCGGGGTCTGGCCCGCCTCGATGCCGATGTCCTTCACCTTGGCCGCGTACTCCGTGAACCAGTCGGCGAGCACCTGGACGTCCGCCTTGATCTCGTCCGGAACGTCGTCGGCGAGGTTCTGGAATGCCGCGGCTGCTTCCTCGTCGGTCGCGCCCGAGATCGCCTGGGCGAACGCCGCGCCGACACCCAGGAGCTTCTGACAGTCCTCGTCAGCGAGGACGCCGGAGAGATCGGGCTCTGTCGTCGTCTCCTCGGTCGTCGTCTCTTCGGTGGTCGTTTCCTCGGTCGTCGTCTCCGTCGCCGTCGTGTCGCCGGACGCAGACTCGTCACCGCCGCCGCACCCGACACCCGCGACCGTCAGGGCGACCACCATCACGATCACGCTCAGCCAACGCATCGAACCGACCCTACCAGCCCGTCAGGTGAGATGCCGAAGAGCTCGATTCAGGCTACGACAGCTTCGAGAACTGCTTCGGGGATGTCGAAGTTCGCATAGACGTCCTGGACGTCGTCGGCCTCCTCCAGTCCCTCGACGAGGCGGACGAGCTGGCGGGCAGCGCTCTCGTCGCCGACGGCGACGGTCACCTTCGGCACCATCGCCAGCTCGACGGACTCGAGCGGAAGTCCGGCGCCCTCGACCGCCGCACGAACGGCGGACAACGCCTCGGGAGGACTCGTCACGACGAAGCTCGATCCGTCGAGCTCGACGTCGTCGGCCCCGGCCTCCGCAGCCGTCATGAACAGTGTCTCTTCGTCCACGCCATCCGCGGGGACGAGGACGACTCCCTTGCGTTCGAACTGCCACGCGACCGCCCCAGTTGTTCCGAGGTTGCCGCCGTACTTCGCGAAGAGATGGCGTACGTCGGACGCCGTCCGGTTGCGGTTGTCCGTGAGCGTCTCCACGAGGACGGCCACGCCCTCGGGCCCGTACCCCTCGTAGATCACGGTCTCGAAGCTCGCTGCTTCGGCGTCCGCGCCGGAACCCTTCGCGATCGCCCGCTCGATGTTGTCCTTCGGCATCGAGTAGGAGCGCGCCTTCTCGATCGCGTTCTGAAGCGCGAGGTTGCCCGCCGGATCGGCGCCGCCATCCTTCGCGGCCACGATGATCGCGCGTGACAGCTTCGAGAAGAGCTGCCCGCGCTTCGCGTCGGCGGCGCCCTTTTTGTGCTTGATCGAGCTCCACTTGCTATGCCCGGACACGCGCCCCCTCCTCGACCATCTCCAGGAATAGCTGGTGCACGCGCGGGTCGTCGGTTAGCTCGGGATGGAACGACGCGAGCAGAAACCGGCCGTCCCGGACCAGCACCGGCTCGTCCCCGAGCTCGCCGAGGACTTCGACCTCGGAACCGAGAGCGCGAACCCGCGGCGCGCGGATGAAGACACCGCGCAGCGGCCGACCGTCGCCCGTGAGCTCGACATCGGCCTCGAAGCTCTTCACCTGGCGACCGTACGCGTTGCGGTCGACGTCGAGATCCGCGAGACCGAGGTGGTCGCGGTCGAGCACGATCATCCCCGCGCAGGTGCCGAGGATAGGCCCGCGATACCCGCGGATCGCGTCGTCGAGCCCGTAGAGCCGCGCCAGGTGCATGATCGTGGTCGACTCGCCGCCTGGGATCACGAGCCCGTCGAGCCCCGCGAGATCCTCGGGCAGCCGGACCTCGACGACGTCGACGTCGAGCCGCCCGAGCACCTGCGCGTGCTCGCGAAACGCCCCCTGCAGCGCAAGGACTCCGATCCGCGATCGCCTCTCCATGGCTCTCAGTCTAGTTCGGAGCTTCGTCTAGAAGAACGCGCTCGCGACGAGCCCCACCGCCGCGCAGGACCCGACGACGCGCACCACGCCGACCCTGTAGCGCGCCACTGCGACGAAGGCCAGCGCGGCGGCGACTATCACGAGCCAGTCGGCCTGACCGTCGGAGAAAGCGGCGTGGCGTGCGACGAACACGGCAAGAGCGGCGATCACCCCGACCACGGCGATCGTGATCCCGTTCAACGACGAAGCGAACGCGCCTGTCGAACGAATGCGGTCGATGAGCGGAGCGCCGCTGACGATGAAGACGAAGGACGGGACGAACGTGCACAGGGTCGCGACGGTCGCCCCTGCAAGACCCCACGCCAGTCCGCCCTCCACGTTGTATCCGGCCAGGAAGCCGACGAACGTGTTGACCATGATGAGCGGTCCCGGCGTGGACTCGCCGAGCGCCAGGCCCGCGACCATGTCATCGGCCGACAGCCAGCCGAAGCGGTCGACTGCCGCATCCGCGACGAAGGGGAGCACGGCGTAGGCGCCGCCGAACGTGACGAGAGCGGCCAGTGTGAAGAACCCGGCGAGCTCCGCGACGAGACCTCCCGCGAGGAGCAACAGCGAGAGCGGGACGAGCCAGACGAGGAGCGTCTTCACGAACCTTCGACGAAGCCCGCGCTCGGGGCGCGCGTCAGAGACTGGGTCGGTTCCGTGAGCCGATGGCTCCCCGAGGAGCGCCGGCCGGCTTCGTCCGACGGCGTAGCCGGCGAGCGCCGCGAGGGCAACGATGAGCGGAAACGGGACTCCCACGACGAGAAAGCCGAACGCGAGGACCGCCAGTGCAAGCGCTGCCGGTGTACGGATGACGCGCCCACCGACACGAATGACGGCGGCCGCAACCAGCGCGATCACGGCAGCACCGAGACCGCGCACGACGCCCGCAACTGCGGCCACCTCGCCGTACTCGACGTAGACGGCGCTCATGACGCAGAGGAGGACGAACGAGGGCAGGACGAAGAGTCCTCCCGCTGCGAGCGCGCCCCTGACGCCGTGCATCGAGTAGCCGATGTAGGAGGCCAGCTGCTGCGCCTCGGGCCCCGGTAGCGCCATGCAGAAGTTGAGAGCGTGGAGGAAGCGGCGCTCCGAGATCCAGCGCCGTTTCTCGACCAGCTCGTCGTGCATGATCGCAATCTGCCCGGCCGGGCCTCCGAAGCTGATCATCCCGAGCTTGAGCCAGAAGCGGAGCGCATGGCCTTCCGTTGGCACAGCTATCTCAGGGCTGGCTTCCAGAACCGTCCGTTGCGAAAGCACGGCGGCGAAGCCTAGATGCTTGGCCCGTAGCTCTTATCTAGGCACTTTCTCCGAAGGAGAAAGTGACTTACCAGCCGCGGACTTCGAGCCGCTCGTCGTCGGCGAGCGAGCTCGCGGAGATCCCGACCATCGGCTGGCCGAGCCCCGTCGAGACGTCTGCCAGAACCTTCGGATCGTCGAAGTGCGTCGTCGCCTCGACGATCGCCCGGGCGCGGCGCGACACGTCCTCGATCCAGCCATCGCGATCGACGAGCAGGTCGCGGCCGGACTTGAAGATGCCGGATCCGACGAAGACCCCGTCGGCGCCGAGCTGCATGCAGAGCGACGCGTCGGCCGGGGTCGCGATGCCGCCGGCGGTGAAGGTGACGACCGGAAGCCGCCCGTTTTCCGCAACCCAGCGCACCAGCTCGTACGGCGCCCGGTGCTCCTTCGCGGCCGCGTAGAGCTCGTCCTCGCGCAGGGTCTGCAACGTACGGATCGCGCCGAACACGGCTCGCATGTGGGTGACGGCGTTCACGATGTCGCCCGTACCCGCCTCGCCCTTCGTCCGGATCATCGCGGCGCCTTCGGAGATCCGCCGCAGCGCCTCGCCGAGATTCGTCGCCCCGCATACGAACGGCACCGCGAAGCGCCACTTGTCCACGTGGTGCTCGACGTCGGCGGGTGTGAGCACCTCGGACTCGTCGATGTAGTCGATCTCGAGCTCCTGCAGGATCTGGGCCTCGGCGAAATGACCGATCCGGCACTTGGCCATCACCGGGATCGAGACCGTCGCCTGGATCTCCTTGATCCTCTGCGGGTCGCTCATGCGCGCGACGCCGCCCTCGGTGCGGATGTCGGCCGGAACGCGCTCGAGCGCCATGACTGCGCAGGCGCCGGCATCCTCCGCGATCTGCGCCTGCTCGGCGTCGACCACGTCCATGATGACGCCGCCCTTGAGCATCTCCGCCAGACCCGTCTTGACTCTCAGCGTCCCGTACTCGGCCATCTCGCCAGTGTAGATGGTCGCACGAAGCGCGACTTTCCAGAGGTCATGTGGATACCGGTGACGGACTTCGCCGAAATTGCGACTTCCGGGTGTGGAAATCCCGTGAATAACTCATCCTCCATCCACGCGTTATGGAAGAGATACAGGCGCGGCGCTCCTCGTCTCCCCGCGGGCGAAATCGCCTGACTCCGACGTCGCGCCGCTCCAACAGGGGGCCCGCCCACCCGGGCCCCTTGCTTTCGACGCTCGTCCTATTGGGGAAGGTGGGACGGAAGCGAAG
>JBOHBA010000171.1:0-3741 GCA_050698095.1 Gaiellaceae bacterium | reverse complement strand
TCGAGGTCGAGGCAATCGACCTCTCGCAGTTCGTGCTCGACCTCGACAGAGACGTTCGAGTTCTGAAGATCGACATCGAGGGCGCCGAGTGCCCCGTCGTGCATCGCCTGCTGGACACCGGCGCGATCGAGCGGGTGGGGACGGTGTTCGTGGAGCTCCATGACCGCCACATTCCCGAGCTCCGCGGCGAGAACGACCGGCTTCGGGAGCGCCTTTCGCGCGAGGGCCTGGAGCAGCGGGTCGTCACGGACTGGAGCTGATCCGGGCGGCAGAGATGGCGGACGCGCTCGCTCGCATCACCGAACGACTTGCGACGGCAGGGTGCGAGTCCCCGCGAGTGGACGCCGAGCTCCTGCTTGCGCAGGTGCTCGGAACCACGCGCTCCGAGCTCCGCACGCAGCCCGATCGGCCTTTGACTGATGTCGAAACTGCCGAGCTGGAGGGGCTCGTCGCCCGCCGCGAGCGCCGTGAGCCGTTGGCGTACGTGCTCGGGGAGTGGGGGTTCAGAAGGCTCACGCTGAAGGTCGACTCGCGTGTCCTCGTCCCTCGGCCGGAGACGGAGGTCGTCGTCGAGCGGTGCCTCGCGCGTATCGCAGGACTACGCAAGCCGCGAGTCCTCGACGTCGGGACGGGCAGCGGTGCGATCGCCCTCGCGCTCGCCGACGAGCATCCAGGAGCCCTCGTGACGGGGATCGACGCCTCGCGCGATGCGCTAGCAGTTGCCGCCGCGAACGCGCATGCGACGGGGCTCCCCGTCGAGCTCGTGGAGTGCGACCTTTTCGCGGGGCTACCGGCCGGACCCTGGGATCTCGTCGTCTCGAACCCGCCATACGTGTCAGCGCAGGAAGTCGAGACGCTCGAGCCCGAGGTGCGCGATTGGGAGCCACGCGCTGCCCTCGTCGGCGACGGAGCGACCGAAGCGATCGCCCGCGCAGCTCGCGATGTCGTGCGACGGGGCGGCGCGCTCGTCCTCGAGGTCGCCGACGGCGACTCAGGCAGGGTCGCAGAGCTGCTGCGTGAGCTCGGCTACGTGGCCGTCGTGGTCAGTCGGGACCTGGCGGGACGAGACCGGGTCGTCGAAGGCGTGACCACAACAGCCCTTGACGTGGCTACAATGCTGGGTAAGGTGACTACTCGCGTGGGCATTCGGGAGCTCAAGGCAAGGCTTTCCCACTACATCGATCGCGCCGCCGCGGGAGAGACGATCGTCGTAACGGATCGCGGCCGCGCCAAGGCAGAGATCCGCGGCTTGTCGGTCGAGGAGAGAATCCAGCAAGGCATCGCCGAGGGTCGGATCACACCCGGTCGCGGGATGCCCAGCGTCGAGTTGCTCGGCTTCAAGGGGAAGCGACCGACGGCGGAGATCTTCGACGAGGATCGCGGCGATTGACCCGATACGTCGATGCCAGCGCCGTCGTCAAGCTGTACGTCACAGAACCCGAGTCCGCCGATGCGGCTCGGCTTCTCGCCGTGCGCTGGGTCGCCGGGCGACACACGTTCGTGGAAGTCCGGCGGGCTCTTACCCGGGGCCTAGCGGGCGTCGAGCTGGACACTGCGCGGCTGCGGTTTGCCGCTGACTGGCGAGCCACCGATGTCGTCGAGCTGGATCGCTCGGTGTGCGAACGTGCGGCTGAGTATGCAGAGGAGACCGGCGTCCGCACGCTCGACGCGCTTCATCTGGCCGCTGCCTTCGGGGCGGGCGGTCGCGCGCTGCCGATTGTCACGTACGACCACCGGCTGGCTGCTGCAGCACGCTTCCTCGGCTGGACTGTTCTCCCCGAGTGACCTCGGTCGGCGAGACCGTCGCCGCTCTCGAGGCCGGCGAGCTCGTGGTCATTCCGACGGACACCGTCTACGGGCTTGCGTGCACACCTCACGACGAGGAGTCCGTGCAAAAGCTGTCTGCCCTCAAGGGCAGAGCTGCCGGGCGGCGGCCGATCGCGCTCGTCGCTCCGAGCGTGGACTCGCTTCTCGAATGCGTGCCCGAGCTTCGGGGGAGAGCCGAAGAACTGATCCGCGCGCTTCTCCCAGGTCCGTACACCCTCGTTCTTCCGAACCCGGCAGAGCGCTTTCCGTGGCTCACCGGCGATCGGCCGGACACGATCGGTGTGCGGGTGCCGGATGTCGAGGGCTCGACCCGAGAGTTGCTCGCCGCCGCCGGGGTCGTAGCTGCGACGAGCGCGAATCGGCACGGCGAGCCCGACCCGCGTCGAATCGACGACGTGCCTGCCGGGATCCTCGACTCGGTCGGAGCGGTCTTCGACGTGGGTGAGCTGCCGGGCGTTCCCTCGACGGTGCTCGACCTCACCGGCCCGACGCCGCGCGTGCTGCGCGAGGGTGCAGTACCAACCCCTGACGCGCTCGCGCGCGTGGCCGCAGCCATCGCGCAGTAGCATCCAGCGCGATGGCCACGGCGCCGCTCACGCTCGAGAGCCTCCGCACGGCGGGCCTCGCGGACGTCGATCCCGACGTCGCCGCGCTCCTCGAGCGGGAGCTCGAGCGACAGCGGGGCGAGATCGAGCTCATCGCCTCGGAGAACTTCACGTGGCCGGCTTCGCTCGAGGCGGTGGGGAGCGTCCCCACGAACAAGTACTCGGAGGGGTATCCCGGAAGGCGCTACTACGGCGGGTGCGAGGTCGTCGACGAGATCGAGCAGCTTGCGATCGACCGCGCGAAGGCGCTCTTCGGCGCGGAGCACGCCAACGTGCAGCCCCACGCGGGCGCGCAGACGAACATGGCCGTCTACTTCTCGTGCCTCGAGCAGGGCGACACGATCCTGTCGCTGGAGCTCTCGCACGGCGGCCACCTCACCCACGGGCTCAAGGTCAACTTCTCGGGGCGCCTGTATCGAATCGTCCACTACGGGGTCTCGCGTGAGACGAACCTCGTCGACTACGACGACGTGCGGCGGCTCGCGCAGGAGCACACGCCGAAGCTGATCGTGTGCGGCGGCTCTGCGTATCCGCGCACGGTCGAGGCGTGGCGATTTCGCGAGATCGCGGACGAGGTCGGCGCGCTTCTGCTTTGCGACATGGCCCACTTCGCGGGGCTGGTCGCGGCCGGGCTCCACCCGAACCCGGTCGAGCACTGCGACTTCGTCACCTCGACGACGCACAAGACGCTCGCCGGACCGCGCTCGGGCTTCGTCCTGTGCAGGGCCGAGCACGCCCAGGCCGTCGATCGGGCGGTCTTCCCCGGCATGCAGGGCGGGCCGCTCAACCACGTGATCGCCGGGAAGGCGACGTGCTTCCGAATCGCCGCGTCGGAGCCGTTTCGGCAGTACCAGGAGAGTGTGCGCGCGAACGCGGACGCGCTCGGCGCGGCACTCCAGGAGGGCGGCCTCGACGTGTTGACCGGCGGTACCGACACCCATCTCCTGCTCGTCGATCTCCGCCGGACGGAGTGGTCCGGAAAGGACGCCGAGGAGCGCCTCGCCGAGATCTCGATCACCGTCAACCGCAACACGGTCCCATTCGACGAGCGACCGCCGACCGTGGCGTCTGGCTTCCGCGTCGGGACGCCCGCGATGACCATGCGCGGTCTCGACGAGGGCGACTTCCGCGAGGTCGGGCGGCTCATGTGCGAGGCGCTGGACGCGGATGCGGACATCGCCGCGCTCGCGCGCCGGAGCGCCGCGTTGCTCGAGCGCCGACCTCTCTATCCGGGGCTAGGCGCTTTCCCCACCTTCGGCGGGGAAAGCGCCTAGAAAGACCGATGGAGTCGCCCGCTCATCTAGTCACC
>JBOHBA010000170.1:0-1917 GCA_050698095.1 Gaiellaceae bacterium | reverse complement strand
GACGTAATCAGCGTCTTTCTCCGACGCGGCGCTCCACCGAGTGCTCAGCGAAGACTCGCCGAGCTCACGGTCGAGAGTCATTTCACGACCGCGATCACGCTCGGCGAGCTCCTCTACGGCGCAGTAAAGAGCAAGAACGCGTCATTGCTACGTGCGATCGAGCAGTACGTCGAGGGCGAGGTCGAGATCGCGCACTTCGACGACGCATCTGCCCGCCCCTACGCAGAGATACGGGTCGAGCTCGAGGCCAGTGGGCAACGCCTCGAAGACGCTGACCTGCGGATCGCTGCGATCTGCCTCGCCCGTGAGTTCACCTTGGTTACAGGCAACGTGCGCCACTTCGAGCGCGTCCCTGGACTTCGCGTCGAGAATTGGCTCATCTGACCGGCCGTCTCCGCCGATACCATCGCCGCATGCCAACTTCCCTCGTCACCGGCGGCGCCGGCTTCCTCGGCTCCCACCTCTGCGAGGCTTTGCTCGAGCGAGGCCATCGGGTCATCTGCGTGGACAACCTCGTCGTCTCAACGCTCGAGAACATCGACCACCTGCGCGACGACGCGTTCACATTCATGAACCACGACGTGATCGAGCCGATCGCCGTCGACGAGCCCGTCGACTTCGTGTACCACCTCGCGGCGCTCGCGAGCCCGATCGACTACCTGCGGATGCCACTGCACTCGCTGAAGACCGGCTCATATGGGACGCACCACTCCCTCGGAGTCGCAAAGCTCAAGCGGGCGCGCTTCTTCCTCACCTCGACGAGCGAGGTCTACGGCGACCCGCAGGTGCATCCGCAGACCGAGGCGTACTGGGGCCACGTCAACCCGATCGGTCCCCGTGGCGTGTACGACGAGGCGAAGCGGTACGCGGAGGCGCTGACGATGGCGTACCACCGCCAGCAGGGAGTGAACACGGCGATCGTGCGCATCTTCAACACCTATGGGAGTCGAATGAGAGCGAACGACGGACGCGCGATCCCGACGTTCCTGCGTCAGGCGCTCGCGGGAAAGCCGGTGACGGTCTTCGGCGACGGCTCGCAGACGCGGAGCTTCTGTTACGTCGACGACCTCATCCGCGGAATCATCCTGCTCGCCGAGTCCGACGAGCACCTGCCCGTGAACCTCGGCAACCCGGACGAAAAGACGCTGCTCGAGCTCGCGGAGACGATTGTGCGGCTCACCGGCTCGTCGAGTGAGATCGTGTACGAGGCGCTTCCGGTCGACGATCCTCAGGTCCGGCAACCCGACATCACGCGAGCGAAGCAGATCCTCGGGTGGGAGCCCGAGATCGAGCTCGAGGACGGGCTGCGGCGGACGATCGCGTCACTCGGGCACGAGGCCGTCATCGCCTCCGCGTGACCGACGAGCTCTCCGACCGTTACGAGCGGCATCACCGTGAGCGACGCGCCGAGGGCGACTTCGTCTTCGTACCCGAGCGCATCCCGCTGTTCGTCGCGGCGATCGGGCGCGGGAAGCGCGTGCTCGACCTCGGCTGCCGCTCGGGCGCGCTGACGCGGCACTTCCTCGATGGGAACGAGGTGGTCGGGCTCGACGTGGACGCCGCCGCGCTCGCCAAGGCGGAGGCGCTCGGGATTCAACCGGTGCAGGCCAATGTCGAGGAGCCGCTTCCCCTCGAGGACGCCAGCTTCGACGCGGTTGTCGCGGGCGAGCTGTTCGAGCACCTGCAGTTCCCTGACTTGCTCGTGGCCGAGATCGCGCGGGTGCTCAGGCCCGGTGGCGTGCTCGTGGGCTCGGTGCCCAACGCATTTCGCGTCCAGAGCCGGCTTCGGTTTCTCCGCGGACGGCCGCCCGAGGACGACCCGACGCACCTGCGCATGTTCTCGCCCGCAACCGTGCGTGAGCTCTTGGCCGGCTTCGGGGACGTGCGCCTCGAGTTTCTCGGCGGGCGTTATCGGCG
>JBOHBA010000169.1:0-3829 GCA_050698095.1 Gaiellaceae bacterium | reverse complement strand
CCTCGACCTCACGGATCGGGTTGCCGCAGACGCTGGCGTGCTGGGACCGGAGTTCCCCGGCGACCCCGTCGATCGCATCATCTATGCGACCACGGTCGTGCATGGCACGCGGCTAGTCACCAGAGATAGCAAGCTTCGACGCCTCGACCCCGTGCGGACTGTCTGGTAATCGGTGACGACCCCGGTCGATCGCTCGACGACCTGGCCGTACGAGAACGGCGAGCCGGGCGAGTTCACCTACTCCCGCTACTCGAGCCCGACGATGACCGAGGCCGAGCGTCGGCTCGGGGCGCTGGACGGCGGCAGGGCGCTGCTCTTCGCTTCCGGCATGGCGGCGGAGACCGCGCTCGCCATGACGTTCCTCTCCCCCGGCCAGACCGTTGCGCTCGCCGAGGGGTCGTACTACGGAACGGGCGTCATGCTAGACGAGCTCGCGCGCTGGGGCATCCGAAAGGTCGAGTTCGATCAGACGGGCGAGCCACCGGACGCTGACCTCGTCTGGCTCGAAGCTCCGTCGAACCCATTTCTCACGATGCCGAACTTCGAGGCATCGGCGGCGCATCCAGCTCGCGTGGTGTGCGACGCAACCGCTGCCACACCGCTGAACGTGAGGCCGCTCGAGCTGGGATGCGACTTCGTCATTCACTCGGCGACCAAATTCCTAAGCGGCCACGACGACGCTCTCGCCGGCGTGATCGTCTGCAAGCGGGCCGACGACGCGGCGCGACTACTCGAGTTCCGGTCGAGAACCGGGCCGGTCGCGAGCGCGGATACAGCGTGGATCCTGATGCGCGGCCTGAGCACGCTCGAAGTCCGCGTTGCCCGTCAGACCGCGAGCGCCACGGGGATCGCAGAACGGTTGCGAGCGCATCCCGCGGTGCTAACCGTCCGGTACCCGGGGTTCGGCGCCCTCCTCTCCTTCGACGTCGCCGACGCCGAGGCGGCGCGACGCGTGGAGACAGCGACGCGGACGATCGCCAACATGACGAGCCTGGGCGGCGTCACCTCGCGCATCGAGGCCCGCGCCCGCTGGGAGGGCTCGCGGGTGCCGCCCGGACTTCTCAGGCTGTCGATCGGCCTCGAGGATCCCGATGAGCTCTGGGCCGACCTCGAGCAAGCGTTGGAGCCAACGTTGTAATGGGCTTCCTCGACCGGATCCGGAACAAGGGAGCCCCGACGACACCGCAGGAGACCGACGAGCTTGTCCTCCGAGAGCTCGCAGCGCAGGGCGCGGATCTGACGAAGCCCAGGCACGTGATCCACTACCTCCACTTCACGAGCGAGCCCGATGCGCAGGCGGCCGGCGATGTGATCGAGCGAGCAGAGTGGGAGACCACCCTGCGTCCGCCCGACGACAGGATCGCGGAGTGGTCGCTCCGCGCCGAGGGGTATCGGGTCATCGGCACGGCAACCGTGGGCGCATTCCGGGCTTGGTTCGAGCAGATCGCAGCGGAGTGCGAGGGCGAGTACGACGGCTGGGAAGCGTCCGCGAAGCCGTAACGAAACTCTCTCGGCGGCTACTGTAGGCACATGCTCTTCACGCGCAAATCGACTGCCATGCCGTCACCCGCCGAGGCGCTTCCCGGCCGCGACGTACCGATCGCCGTCCCGGCGGCGCATCTCGTCCTCGGGACACCGCTAGCGCCGCCGTTCCCGGAGGGCACCGAGCAGGCGATCTTCGGGATGGGTTGCTTCTGGGGCGCCGAGCGCATGTTCTGGAAGGCGCCGGGCATGTACACGACAGCCGTCGGCTACTCGGGCGGGCTCACGCCGAACCCGACGTACCAGGAGGTCTGCACAGGGATGACCGGGCACAACGAGGTCGTCCTCGCGGTCTTCGACGTGGAGCAGACGAGCTACGAGGAGATGCTTCGCATCTTCTGGGAGAGCCACGATCCGACGCAAGGAATGCGCCAGGGGAACGACGTCGGCACCCAGTACCGCTCCGGGATCTACTGGACGACCGAGGCTCAGCGGGATGCCGCGCTCGCGTCGCGTGAGATGTTCCAGGCCGAGCTGTCGGCAGCCGGCTTCGGCCGGATCACGACGGAGATCGCCGAGGCCAGCCCGTTCTACTACGCCGAGGACTACCACCAGCAGTACCTCGAGTGGAATCCGAGCGGCTATTGCGGGCTGCGCGGCACGGGCGTCTCCTGCCCGATCGGCACCGGCGTCGCAACCGGCAGCTGACGACTTCAGCCGACGCGCTCGGCGGGCTTCATCTGCTTGGGCCGCTCGCCGGTGATCCCGCTCGAACCCGCGAGCCGCTGCGCGAAGTAGATGGGGACGATCGAGACGAGTAGGACGAACAGCGCCACGACGTTCACGATCGGAAGCTCGAGCGGTCGCGAGATCTGGGCGAAGATCCAGATCGGGAGCGTCTGCTGCGCGCCCGACGTGAAGACCGTCACGATCACCTCGTCGAACGACAACGCGAAGGCCAGGAGGGCGCCTGCAAGCAACGCAGTTCGCGTCTGAGGAAGCATCACGTAGCGGAAGGTCTGCCAGTTGTCGGCACCGAGGTCGGCGGAAGCCTCGTCGAGCGAGCCCGACGTCCGGCGCATCCGCGCAATGACGTTGTTGTAGACCACGACAACACAGAACGTCGCGTGGCCGACGATGATGGTCGTCAGTCCGAACGAGACGCCCAGCGGCCCAAGGACGTCGATGATCGTCGCCTGCAACGCGAGCCCGGTGACGATTCCCGGCAGCGCGATCGGGAGGATCACGGCGAATGTGATCACCTCCCGGCCGAAGAAGCGATAGCGGGCGACCGCGAGCGACGCCAGCGTGCCGAGCACGAGCGCGATCGCAGTCGCACCGAAGGCCGCGTAGATCGAGAGCTTTAGCGCATCGCGCACGTCCTCGTTGTGGAACGCGACCGAGAACCACTTCGTGCTGTACTCCTCAATCGGCCACGCCTGCGTCACCTGCGCGTTGAAGGCATAGAGCCCGATGACGAGAAGCGGGATGTATATGAACGCGAGAGTGACGCCCGCACCGACGCGTAGCAGGACTCGCGTGAGTCTCGACTCGACCATCAGAGATTCTCGAAGGCACCAAGCCGGCGTGCGGCGAGGAGGTAGCCGACGATGATGATCAACGGGACGAGGGAGTATGTCGCTGCGGTCGGGAGCGCCTCGCCGCGGATCGTGTAGATGACCGTGCCGATGAATTGGTCGCTCGTGATGAGACCCGGCGCGATGTAGTCACCGAGGGTGAGCGAGAAGGTGAAGATCGATCCGGCCACGACCGCCGGAAATGCGAGGGGCAGGATCACCCTCGTGAAGGTTGCGAGAGAACGGCCTCCCAGGTCAGCGGACGCCTCGAGAAGCGAGCTCGGGATCCTCTCGAGTCCGGCATAGATCGGGAGGATCATGAACGGCAGCCAGAGGTACGTGAAGGTGAGCCAGAGGCCAACCGTCGAGTAACCATCGAACGAGAGCCCGAACGGATCGAGCGCCCAGTTGATGACGCCGCCCTCGGACAGGATCGTCCGCCAGGCGAATGCCTTCACGAGGTAGTTCGCCCACAGGGGCATGAGAACGGCGATGACGAGGATGTCTCGGGTTCTGGGAGACGCGATGCGGGCCATGTAGTACGCGATCGGAAACGCGAGGACGATGTCGGCGATGGTCACGAGAACGGCCATCTGGATCGTCCGCCAGGCCACGTCGCGGAACACCGGCGTCTCGATAACTCGTTGGAAGTTCTCGAGAGTGAACGTGTGGACGATGTCGCGCGTGAACGGGTCCGTGTCCCAGAGGGACGAGAGCAGGAGCACGAAGAGCGACCCGAAGTACACGACCACGAGCCAGCCGACCGGTAG
>JBOHBA010000168.1:0-6360 GCA_050698095.1 Gaiellaceae bacterium | reverse complement strand
CAACGCACGGCCATGCCTACGGGGGAAGCGAGGGATGATTGCCACTCACGAGAAATGCCGGCGCTGACGGGCGAGCCCTCCCGCTGGCACGCCCTGCACGCCGACGATGCCGTCGCCGCGTTCGAGTCGGATCCGAACCACGGCCTTCGCTCCGACGAGGTCGCGCGCCGGCTCGCACACTTCGGTCCCAATGCTCTTCCCGAGCCACCGCCGCGGAGTGCCTTCGCGGTCTTTCTCCGTCAGTTCAAGAGCCCGCTCATCTATCTCCTCCTGGCGGCCGGGGCGATCGCGGTCGCCGTAGGCGAGCGCACCGACGCAATCGTCATCCTCGTCGTCGTCGTGCTCAATGCGATCATCGGTGCCTTCCAGGAAGGACGCGCCGAGCGCGCGATGACGGCTCTCCAGCGCCTCACGGAACACAGAGCGCGTGTCCTTCGCGACGGCCACGAGACGGTCGTCGATGCCTCCGGCGTCGTGCCCGGCGATGTCCTCGTTCTCGAGGCGGGCGATGCGATCGCTGCGGATGCCCGGCTCCTCGACGGCGCCGCGCTTCAGATCGCGGAGGCCGCGCTGACGGGCGAGTCGGTGCCCGTTGCGAAGGATCTGCGGCCCCTGGCTCCCGACACCGCGCTCGCCGACCGGACCAACATGGTCTACGCGGGCACGCACGTCACCGCAGGACGCGCACGAGTGGTCGTCGTCGCCACCGGGCAGAACACCGAGATCGGTCACATCGCCGCCATGGCAGGTGCGGCCGTCCAGCCCAGGACGCCGCTCGAGCGCCGCATCGATCAGTTCGGCCGGTACGTGATCGCCGCAGCGGTTCTCGTCTTCATTGCGATCGTCGCCGTAGGGGTCTCACGCGGGATCGCGCTCGGCGAGATGCTCATGATCGGCGTGAGCTCACTCGTCGGGATGATTCCTGAGGGACTCCCCGTTGCGATGACGATCGCCCTGGCGGTCGGAGTCCAGCGCATGGCGCGCCGCAGAGCGATCGTACGGCGGCTCTCGGCGGTCGAGACGCTCGGATCCACCACCGTCATCTGCAGCGACAAGACCGGCACGCTCACACGCAACGAGATGACGGTCACCTCCATCTACCTCCCGGGCGCGGAAGAGGTCTCCGTCAGCGGCGTCGGCTATGCACCCGAGGGCCGGTTTCTCGCGGGTGGGAAGCCGATCGATGCCGAGATCGACTCGCCCCTCCGGCTCATCCTCGAGGCAGGAGTCCTCTGCAACGACGCGCAGCTCGTCGGGCCCGACGATCGGAATCCTGACTGGAGGGCGATCGGCGATCCGACCGAGACCGCGCTGCTCACCGTCGCGATCAAAGCGGGGTTGATCCCTGCCGAGCTGCGTTCTCGCTTCCGGCGCTGCGCAGAGCTGCCCTTCGACCCCGCCGCCAAGTTGATGGCCACACAGCACGATTCGTCGGGCGGCCGCTTCGTCGTCCTCAAGGGTGCACCCGAGGTGCTGCTCGATTTGTGCAGCAGCGTGCAGCATGGGGGCGGGTCCGCTCTGGAGCTCGACGAGAAGGCGCGTCGGCTCGTGCGCGAAGCCGCGGACTCGATGGCCGCGCGAGCGCTCCGCGTGCTCGCGGTCGCCATCGCGAGAGATGCCGAGATCGACGTGCCTGCGGGATTCCAGGCCTTCGAGGGTCGCGCGGTGCTGCTCGGGCTCATCGGCCAGATCGATCCTCCGCGAGTCGAGGTCGCCGAGGCCGTCCGCGCGTGCCGGAGCGCGGGGATTCGGCCGGTCGTCGTGACGGGCGACCACAAGGCGACCGGTCTTGCCGTCGCGACCCAGCTCGGGATCGCGCGCGAGGGCGACGTCGCGGTCGATGGGCCCGAGCTCGCCCAGATGTCGGATGCCGAGCTCGCACGTCGAATCGAGCAGATCTCCGTCTTCGCTCGCGTTCACCCGGCGCAGAAGCTGCGCATCGTCGAGGCCTACCAGAAGCGCCGCGAAGTGGTCGCCATGACCGGCGACGGCGTCAACGACGCGCCCGCGCTGGTCCGCGCCGACGTCGGCGTCGCGATGGGCATCACCGGCACGGAGGTCGCCAAGGACTCCGCCAAGATCGTCATCGGCGACGACAACTTTGCGACGATCGTCGCGGCCGTCGAAGAGGGCCGCGTCGTGTACCGGAACATCAAGAAGGCCGTCCTGCTGCTCTTCTCGACCTCCGCCGCGGAAGTCCTCGTGTTGATGCTGGCGATGCTGCTCGGCTATCCGCCGCCGTTCGCGGCCGTGCAGATCCTCTGGAACAACCTCGTCACCGAGGGGCTGATCACGATCAACCTGATCATGGAGCCGGCCGAAGGCGACGAGATGCGCGAGCGCCCGGTTCCTCCCGACGAGCCGCTGCTCACGCGGACCCTGCTGACACGGATCGGCGTCATGGCCCCGTCGATCGTCGCGTCGACGCTCGGCTGGTTCGTGTACCGCACAGCTGCCGGCGTTCCCGCCGCGCAGGTCCAGACCGAGACCTTCACACTGCTCGCGATCTGCGAGTGGTGGAACGTCCTCAACTGCCGTTCCGAGAAGAAGTCGGCGCTCGATCTCGGTCTGCTGCGGAACCCGTGGCTCGTCGGTGGGCTGGTGGTCGGAAACCTCCTCCAGGTCGCCGTGGTGTTCTGGAGTCCGCTCAACCGCGTGTTCCACACGGTGTCGTTCGGCTTCGAGGAGGTCCTGATGCTCGGCGCCGTGGGCAGCATCGTCCTCTGGGTGGAAGAAGCAAGGAAGCTCGTGGTGCGCCTGCGAGAGCGGCAGTGAGCCAGCTCACGCGGCGCTCGTGCGGCGCGCGAGGCGCGGGCCGAGCACGGCGCGCTGCGCGTAGAGCAGGTAGATCACGGGGATGACGACCAGCGTGAGCAGCGTGAGCGAGACGAGCCCGCCGAACATCGGCGACGAGATGCGCTTCACGACGTCGGCGCCGATGCCGGTCGCGAGCATCACCGGGACGAGGCCGAAGATGTTCATGCCGACCGCCATGAGCACCGGCCGGAGCGACTTCTCGGCCCCTGCGGCGGTGGCGGCGAGGCAATCGTCGAGGCTCGCGAGTCGTCCCGCGGCCGCGCTGCGATTCCAGGCCTCGTCGAGGAACACCACCATGATCGAGGTCGTCTCGACCGCGACGCCGATCAGCGCGATCGCACCCGCCCACACCGCGACGCTCGTGTGGTAGCCGAGCGCCCACATCAGCACGATTCCGCCGACGAGCGACAGCGGTACCGATGCCATCACGAGCAGCGTCTTTGCCGCGGATCGCATCGCGAGATAGAGCAGCCCGAAGACGAGCAGCAGGGTGATCGGGACGACCAGCTTCATCCGCTGCTGCATGCGCGCGAGATACTCGTACTGGCCCGTCCACGAGAGGAAGGTCCCGGCCGGCAGCTCCAGCTCTCGTTCGACGGCGCGCTTCGCGTCGGCGACGTAGCCGCCGGTGTCGCGTCCTTCGAGGTCGACGTAGACGTAGCCCGCGAGGGATCCGTTCTCGTCGAGGATCATCGGCGGGCCGAAGCGCTCGACGATCTGCCCGAGCTCCCCGAGCGGCACTTGCGTACCGGTCGGAGTCGCGACGACGACGCGCGAGAGCTTCGCGACGTCGTCGCGTAGCTCGCGCGGATAGCGGACGTTGATCGAATAGCGTTCACGGCCCTCGACCGTCTGGGAGATCTCCATGCCGCCGATCGCCGTCTCCACCACTCGTTGCGCATCGCCGACGTTCAGCCCGTAGCGCTGCAGCGCGCTCCGATCGGGCTCGAAGTCGACGTAGCTCCCGCCGAGGATGCGTTCGGCGTAGGCGCTGCGGGTACCGGGAACGCCGGCGAGGATCGCCTCCAGGCGCCTGCCGACGTCCTCGATCTCGGCGAGGTCGCGGCCGAAGATCTTGATGCCCACTTGCGTTCGAATGCCGGTCGAGAGCATGTCGATGCGCCCCCGAACGGGCTTCGTCCACGCGCGGTTGAGCCCGGGGACCGTCACGGCCCGGTCGAGCTCGGCGAGCAGAGCGTCCTCGTCGAGTCCAGGCCGCCACTTCTCGCGTGGCTCGAGCTGGATCGTCAGCTCGAGCATCGAGAGAGGGGAGGGATCGGTCGAGGTGTCGTATTTCCCCGCCTTGCCGAAGACCGACTTCACTTCGGGAACCTCACGCAGCGCTGCACCCTGGCGCTGCAGAAGATCCGCCGCGGCGGTGACCGAGATTCCCGGCACGGTGATCGGCATGTAGAGGAGGTCGCCCTCCCACAGCGGCGGCATGAACTCGGAACCCAGGCGCGTGAACAGAAAGCCCGCGAGCGCCACGAGCGCCCCCATGGCGACGAGCACGCTCGCCGGCCTCCGGAGAGACCCACGCAGCAGCGGGCGGTAGGCGCGCATGAGCACGCGACTGACGGGATTCTCCGCCTCGCTTCGCACGCGCCCGCGCACGAAGAGCCAGATGAGCGGCGGAGCCACTGTGATCGACACGAGCGCAGCAGCGAGCATCGCGAATGTCTTGGTCCAGGCGAGCGGGTGGAAGAGCTTTCCCTCTTGCGCCTGCAGCGCGAAGATTGGCAGGAACGAGACTGCGATGATCAGCAGCGAGCTGACGAGAGAAGGACCGAGCTCGCGGCACGCCTCGGTCACGATCTCGCGGCGGTCGGCGGTGGCGGGCGCCTCGGCGAGCTTCTTGTGCGCGTTCTCGATGAACACGACGATCGCGTCGACGATGTCGCCGACCGCGATGATGATCCCGCCGATCGACATGATGTTGAGGCCGATGTCGAGGTAATAGATCGGGATCATCGCGACGAGCACCGAGAGCGGCAGCGCGATCGCGGCGACGAGCGCGCTGCGCAGGTGGAACAGGAAGACGAGGATCACGAGACAGACGATCGCGACCTCCTCGATCAGCGCTTCGCTGAGGGTGTCGATCGCCTCGTCGATCAGTCCGCTGCGGTCGTACACGGGACGGAGCTCGAGGCCGGGGGGGAACGCGGGCTTCACCTCCTCGATCTTCTGCTTCACGGCGCGGATCACGCGCGTGACGTCCTCGCCCTGCCGCATCACGACGAGCCCGCTGACCACATCGCCGCGGCCGTCGAGGTCGGCGATGCCGCGGCGGATGTTGGGGCCGATCGTGACCCGGCCGACGTCGGCAATGCGCAGCGGCGTGTCGTTCGGGCCGAGTCCGATCGTGACGTTCTCCAGGTCGGCAGTGCTATCGACATAACCGCGGCTGCGGACGTAGCTCTCCCGTTCGGAAATCTCGAGCGTGCGCCCGCCCACGTCCTGATTGCTCTCGCGGATTGCGTCGATCACGCGCTCGAGTGGGACGCCGAGCGCGCGCAGACGGTTGGGATCGAGCTCGACCTGGTACTGCTTCTCGAAGCCGCCGACGCTGGCAACCTCGGCCACCCCGGCGACCGATTGCAGCCAGTAGCGCAGGTACCAGTGCTGGAACGAGCGGATCTCCGCGAGGTCGTGCTCACCGGTGGGATCGACCAGAACGTACTGGTAGATCCAGCCGACGCCGGTCGCGTCGGGCCCGATCGTCGGAGTCACTTCGGGCGGGAGACCACCGCCTAGCTTCGAGAGATATTCGAGCACGCGAGAGCGCGCCCAGTAGATGTCCGTGCCATCTTCGAAGATCACGTAGACGAACGACATCCCGAACATCGTGAAGCCGCGCGCGACGCGTACACGGGGAGCGGCGGTCATCGCGGTCACGATCGGATACGTCACCTGAGCCTCGACCAGGTCGGGGCTGCGGCCCATCCACTCGCTGAAGATGATCACCTGCGTCTCGGAGAGGTCGGGAATCGCGTCGATCCGGATCCCGCGCAGGCACCAGACGCCCCAGAGTGCGGCGAGCAACGCGAGGGCGGAGGTCGCCCGCCAGTGGCGGCTCGAGAGCGTGATGATCCGCTCGATCATCGCCGCCTACTTCGTTCCGTGGCCCGAATGGGGCGACGCAGCGCCGCCCTTCTTCTCGACCGCCGCGCGGAGGCGGCTCTCGGCGTCGATCAGGAAGTTCGCGCTCGTGACGATCTGTTCTCCCTCGGCGAGTCCCGAGAGCACTGCAAGGCGCGCCTCCGATCGGGCTCCGACCTTCACCTCCCGCGGCTCGAAGCGCTCCTGTTGCGTCCGCACGAAGACGATCTTCCGCACGCCCGTGTCGATTACGGCCGAGTCCGGCACGACGACCACCTCGCCCAGATCCTTTTCGATCTCGACGTTGGCGTACTGGCCGGGCTTGAGACGGCCCTTCGCGTTGTCGACCTCGAGCCGCGCGCGGCCGGTCCGCGTCTGGCCCGTCACCTCCGGATAGATGTAGGTGATGCGGCCGCGCAGGCGGCGCTCCGGCTCGTATGTGAG
>JBOHBA010000167.1:0-13963 GCA_050698095.1 Gaiellaceae bacterium | reverse complement strand
GCCTTGTTCGACGCGTTGGCGTCGGTGGCGCAGGCGTTGGGCAGCGGGCGGCGGGCGGAGATCGTCGATCTGTTGGCGCAGGGGGAGCGTTCGGTCGAGGAGATCGCGAGCGAGATCGACCAGAGCGTCGCCAACACCTCGCAGCATCTCCAGGTGCTTGCGCGGGCGGGGCTGGTGCGCCCACGCCGCGAGGGGACGCGGGTCTTCTATCGGCTGGCAAGCGAGCGAGTCGGCGATCTTTGGGCGGCGGTGCGCAACGTCGCCGTCCGCCACGTCGCCGAGGTCGGCGTCCTCGCCGACGAATACCTGACCGCGCGGGGCGAGGTCGAGCAACTCTCGGCGGAGGAACTCGAGCGGCGGCTCGCCCGCGACCAGGTCGTGCTGCTCGACGTGCGACCGGAACCCGAGTATCGAGCGGGCCACATCGCAGGGGCACGCTCGGCGCCACTGGACGAGCTTCCGGAATTGCTGTCAAAGCTACCGCGGCGGCGGGAGATCGTCGCCTATTGCCGCGGCCCCTATTGCGTATACGCCGACGACGCGGTGCTGCTGTTGCGCGAGCGGGGGTTGAAGGCGCGCCGGCTTGATGTTGGCTTCCCCGAGTGGCGGCGCGCTGGCCTGCCGGTCGAGATCGCGAGCTGAAAAGAGACTGATGCTGCTGCGCCCGTTTCTGAATGACGCCGGCTCCTGCGCGAGCTACCTGTTCGGCTGCACGAGCCACAACAAGCTCGCGGTTGTCGACCCGCACGCCGACTTCGTCGACGACTACCTGGCCGCAGCCGCGGCGATGGAGGCGCCGATCGTGGCCGTGTTCGAGACGCACGTGCAGGCCGACCACCTCTCCGGCCTGCAGGCGCTCGTCGAGCGCACAGGCGCGACCTGTTACCTGCCGGCCGGGGCGGGCGTTGCGTTCGAGCACGTCGGGCTCGCCGATGGCGAGGTGGTCGAGCTCGGCAACACCGTCGTGACCGCGATTGCAACGCCGGGTCATGCGCCGGCCCATCACGCCTACGTGGTCGCCGACCTGCGGCGCGGCGACGAGGAGCCGTGGCTCGTCTTCAGCGGCGACTCGTTGCTGATTGGCGATGTTGGTCGCCCCGACCTGCACGTCGCGGGCGACGCGCAGGGGCAGGCGCGGCTGCTGCACGCCAGCCTGCACCGGCTGCTAGAGCTCCCCGACCATGTGGTGCTCTATCCGAGCCACTACGGCGGCTCGGTTTGCGGGCGCGGCCTCTCCGGCAACCCGGTCTCCTCGATCGGCTTCGAGCGCGCTCATAATCCACTGCTCGCGCTCACCGACCCGGAGGCGTTCGCGGACGCGCTCCTGAGGGAGATGCCGCCGCCGCCCGCCGAGCAGGAGCGGATCGTGGCCGCCAACCGCGCCGGCAGGGTGGGCGCCCCGGCATGACGATCCCCGTCAGGCTGGGTTTGCGCGCCAACGCCGGCCAGTTCGGTCTGCTCGTCGGGCTGAATGCGCTTGTCGGCGGCATGGTCGGCTTGGAGCGGAGCGTGCTGCCGCTGGTCGGCGAAGCGGACTTCGGGCTGACCTCGAGCGCGGCGGTCCTCGCGTTTGTTGTCGCCTTCGGCGCCGCCAAGGCGGTCACCAACCTCGCCGCTGGGGAGCTGGCCGAACGGCTCGGCCGAAAGCGACTTCTGGTGATCGGCTGGGTCGTGGCACTGCCGGTGCCGTTACTGATCGGTCTCGCGCCCTCCTGGTGGTACGTCGTTGCCGCCAATCTGCTGCTCGGCGTCAACCAGGGCCTCGCCTGGTCAATGACCGTGGTGATGAAGATCGACCTCGCCGGCCCGCGCCGACGCGGCCTCGCGCTCGGCCTCAACGAAGCCGCCGGCTACCTCGGCGTCGCCGCCACCGCCTTCGCCACCGGCGCCCTCGCCGCCAGCTTCGCGCCGCGCACCGTCGTCTGGGTCGGCGCCGCGCTGATCGCCACCGCCGGCCTGCTCATCAGCGTCTTTGCCGTCCGCGATACCGGCGCCCACGTCGCACACGAGCAGGACGCCTACGGCGATCCGACCCCACCGCATCGCGGGCTGCGGGACGTGTTCGCGCAGGCGAGTGTGCGCGACCCGGTCCTGCGTGCCTGCAGCCAGGCCGGGATGGTGAACAACCTCAACGACGCGCTCGCCTGGGGGCTTGCGCCGCTCTACCTCGCCGCGCACGGCGCAAGCCTCCGCGAGATCGCCGCCGCCGCCGCCGCCTATCCGCTGGTCTGGGGTGCAGGCCAGATCGTGACCGGCTGGCTCTCCGACCACACCGGCCGAAAGCCGCTGATCACTGCCGGCATGCTCGTCCAGGCCGGCGCCCTCGGCCTGCTCGTCGCCGGCGACGCTGCCTTCGCGTCTTCGCTCGCCGCCGCGGCGCTGCTCGGGCTCGGAACGGCGCTTGTCTACCCGACCCTGATCGCCGCTGTATCCGACGCCAGCCAGCCACGCGACCGCGCTCGCGTGGTCGGCGTCTACCGCTTCTGGCGCGACTTCGGCTTCGTGCTCGGCGCACTGATCGCCGGCATCGGCGCCGATGCCACCTCAGCAAGCACCGCGATTCTTATCGTCGCCCTGCTCACCGGTGCCAGCGGCCTCTTCGTTGCCGCGACCTCCTGGCAGCCTCGTGAGGCCCTACACCCTGCCCTGGTCCCTTAGGCGCGACGGAGACCTGTGAGATCCTCAAACGCTGCACCTACCGAGGAGGAGTAATGGCCGTTGACGTTGAGATCGATGTCGACCTACTGAAGCGCGAGATCAAGAAGACCTACGCCTCCGTCTCGGATGAGCCGGAGAAGGATTTCATCTTTCCGACCGGGCGCGCGTGGGCCGAAGACCTCGGCTATCCGGAGGAGCTCGCGAACGTGCCGGAGTCTGCGGTCGAATCGTTCGCCGGCGTCGCCAACCCGTGGGCAATGGGCCGGCTGGCGCCGGGTGAGAGGGTGCTCGACCTCGGCTCTGGCGCCGGCACCGACTCTCTTATCGCCGCCCAGATGGTCGGCGATAAGGGGCACGTCACGGGGGTCGACATGACGCACGAGATGCTCGCCAAAGCTCGAGCGGCGGCGGCGGAGATGGAGGCCGTGAACGTCGAGTTCGTCGAGAGCGAGGCAGAGCGGCTGCCCTTCCCCGACGCGAGCTTCGACGTGGTCATCTCGAACGGCGTGATCGACCTGATCCCCGACAAGGACGCCGTCTTTGCAGAGCTTTTCCGCGTGCTCGCTCCCGGCGGGCACATCCAGGTCGCCGACGTCACGATCCAGAACCCGGTCAGCGCCGAAGGGCGACGCAACATCGACCTGTGGACCGGCTGAATTGCCGGAGCGCTGCTGGAAGCAGCGTACGCCAGGCTCCTAGAGCGTCACGGCTTCGAACGGATCGAAACCGGCCAGCTTGTCGACACCTACGCCCGTTCCAAGTTCGAAGACACGCGCCGCAAGGCGCAGAAGTTCGGCGCTCGCGGCAGCACTCTCAAGGCATACAAATCGTCGCGATGAGTGGACGCCCATGACACCGGTGCTTGACCCGGAGGGTGGCCACCTCACTGCGCTGCGTCGGCTGGGCAACTTCCGCCAGCAGCGGTTGCCCGAGCTTGGCTGCGGCGATGGCCGGCTCACGCCTGGCATCGCCCAGGTGGCCGCGCGCGTGCTCGCCTTTGACCCGGACGCGGAGGCGGTCGAACGAGCCCGCCGCTCACTCCCTGCCGAGCTGCTCGAGTGATCGCGTGCCCATCGGCTCCCGCTGTGTCGGGGGCTAAGGATGGGCTCGACGGCTAAATTCAGCCAGGCTTCAGCCGCAGGTAATTCTTGCGTAACGGCCGCACGATTAGCTGACCTTTGAACTGTCGACTGAGGAGACCCGGATGAAGAAGCTGCTTGCACTCGCCGCCGTCGCCGCGGCGATCGTTCCCGCCACTTCGATAGCGGTCGCCGAAGGTGCGCCTGCCGACGCGCAAGCTCGTGACGCGACGACGGCGTCGCCGACACTGACGGTGCGCACGACCCGGTTCGGCAAGATCCTCTTCGCCGGCAACGGCCGTGCGCTCTACGGCTTCACCCGTGACCGGCGCAACGGCCCGAGCCGGTGTTACGGGGACTGCGCGGCAGCGTGGCCCGTCTACTTCGCGAAGGGGACGCTGAAGGCCGGCGCAGGCGTCAAGCAATCGCTGATCGGCACGACCCGCCGGCGGAACGGACGCCGCCAGGTGGCCTACAACGGCTGGCCGCTTTACTACTACGCGCACGAGAAGGCGGGCGAGGTCAAATGCCAGAACGTCCAGACGCACGGCGGCACTTGGCTGGTCGTACGACCGGCGGGGACGCTCATCCGGTAGCCGGGTGAACAAGTCGCAGACGGCGGCGCGCTGTCTCGGCGAGGATCATGCGGGCCAGCACGATGGTGCTAGCTGGTTAGGAGGCCGCCGCGTACAGCGGCGGCCTCCCCGGATCCCTCGTCGTCCCAAGTCTCAGACGAAGGGGCAGTTGACGACGGTGGTCGTTTTCTTGAGCGTGAGCTCGCCGGCCTTCCGTGCCTGCTGAAGCTGCTCGAACGAGCGGACGAGCCTCGGCTGCGAGCCGGCTTTCCATGTCACCTCGACCACGGCCCAGAGCGGTGGATACGCGGTCTTCCCGGGGACGACGTCGGCAATGTTCGTCTGGCCGTCGATGCCGTTGGTGAAGGTCCAGATCGGCAGGACCTCGTTGCCTGGCGCAACCTTGACAACCCCGAGCTCGTAGTAGTGGATCGTCTTGCCTTTCGCGAAGCCGGCGTGTCGCTTCTGGCCGAATCCGAGCAGCGCGGCGTTGACGACCCGTGACGTGCTTCGGATCGTCAGGTCTCCGTTTGCCTGCGCGCCCTTCACCGCCGCGGCCGAGCGCAGCACGCGCGCCGTCGCGTCGGGCTTCCAGGTGACGGAGTTCACCTTGTGCAGCGCGGAGTACCGCTTGTCGCCGGGCGCGCTGTCCACGATCGCGCGCTGGCCATCGGCGCCGTTCGTGAAGACCCACATCGGCGCCAGCTTGTTGCCGGGGCGGAGCTTGATATGCCCGTAGTCGAAGTAGCGGACCGCGCGGTTCTTGTAGAAGCCGAGGAGAACTTCCTGTTTCTTCGGCGCGGCCTGGGCGGTTACGGCTCCGCTGGAATGCGCCCCCGCCGCGGCGCTGCCAAGTACTAGGGCCCCGAGCATGAGGAGCATGCTGAGAGCGACTCTCTTCATTGCAACCCCCTTCCGCGGGCATCGGCGATCTCTGACGGAACCCTTTTTGATGCGAGTTCGCCGCCGATCGATTCAGAGAGCCGACACACGCCATCGTCTCCGAGGAGCGCCAGCGACACCCGCGCGTGACGGTCAGTCGACGATCTCGATGTCGGGTCGGAACGCCGCGACCGCGAACCAGAACGGCTCGCTGAAGGGCACGGGCTCACCCTCGAGCAGGACTGACGCCGAGCCGACGTCACGGCCTTCGGCGATCGAACCCGAGTCGAGCGCCGAGGACACTCCCGATCGCCAGCGAACGACAAGGTTGCCTGCGTCTGTCGCAAGCTCGATCGTGCGCTTGTCGACGAGTGCGGAGAACGGCACGGCGAATGCCTGCTTTCCGACCTCGACGTACACCACCCGTTCCTTGGGAGGCAGCCGGTCGTCGTCCTCGTTCCGCGCTGCGAAGATCGGCGGACTGCCGATGTCGTCGTAGCCCGCGTACGGGTTCGTCCCGTAGTCGCGCACTAAGCCGGTATCGCGGTTAAGGACGAGTCCGGTCGGGTGCAGGTCTCGGAACTCGCCCCACGACACCATGCGCGCGGGGAGTTGGAGAAGCTTCTTTCCAGCCAGGTCGCCGACAAGCGCCTCGCCTCCGAACTGCTGCCACCACGACTCCGTCTGGCGGTCGTACATGACGAGATCGGAATCGCGCAGCTTCCCGGTCGTGCCGAAATCCAGCACCTCGCCATCGACGCGCCGGTCGAACGCGATCGCAGTGTTGCAGAGCGGGCAGAAGGTGACGGCGACGGGTGTGTCGCCGAAGCGGGTGTTGACGATCTCGTGCCAGGTCAGGATCTGCAGCGGATAGGCGCGACTCTCGCCCTCGACTGTGAGCAGGATCACCGGCTCGCGATCCTCGAGGAAGTCGACCTCCGAGGCGGGTGTGTAGCTCGGCGCGTCGATCGCGGGAATCCCGTCCTTTGGAGGCCCGCCCGACTGGAACTCCTCGAGCGGGACGAGCCGCTTCGAGAAATCGGTTTTCCACTGCGCAGCGTCGGGCGGAGGCGGATCTGCCTCCCCGAGCCCCACGAGCGGCCCCTGCTTCTCGAGCTCTTTGTCGAGCTTCTCGAGCGCCTCGTCGACCTTCTTCTCGCGCGTCGCCTCATCGTCCGAGCCGCCGCAGCCGGCGAGGACGAGCGCGATAGCCACCGCCACGAGGACGCCGACGACCGTTCGCGTGCGCAGTTCCACCCTTTCTTCGATGCGATTGTGCTGCATGCGGATTCAGAACCGCGCGAGCTCCGGCCCGCGCTGTCTGGCGAAACCTTAAGAGCGCTTGTCCCAGCCCTCCCACAGTCCTATGCTCGATCTCGACTACGAGCGAGGAGGGGGTATGCGGCTCTCACCTGACCTGCGAGGCGTCGCGCACGAAGCCAGCGCGCAGCGCGCGTGGCGCTGCTCGCATACGTGGCACACCGAAGTCTGGGAGCGCCCGTTGACGCGCCGCCAGGCCGTTGCGACGGGTGCCGCAGCGCTCGGCGTGCTGGCACTTCCGCGCTTCGCGCTCGGCGCTCCGCCCTCGGCGGGGCCGAACCCGATTCCGCAGGTGCTTGACCCCACGGTTCCCATCCACATTCAGCTTCCGGGATATCCGCCCTTAGGAAGCCCCGATCCGGCGACCAACGACCCGATCACCATCACGGACTTCAACGGGCACGTCGGGCTCACATACGTGCGCGGCACGGGCTTACGCACGGACAAGGCGACGGGAGCGACGGCCACGCTCCCGTTTGAGGTCGACCTGCGCTTTATGAAGGGCGAGTTCGTGGCAACGGACGGCCGGCGCCGGCACGGCGCGTTCGCCCTCATATGACTCGACGTCTTCGATCGCCAGTTCGGCGATCCGGCGCAGCTGCAGATTCACGACTTCAACCCCGGCATCGAGGCGAACGGCCTCTTCTGGACGGACGAGATCGATCCCGGCGACGTTGAGGTCCGCCCCGGGAAAGGCTCGGCGGTCATGGACGTCCGCGATCTCGAGTCGCGCGACTACCACGATCTGGTCAACGCAATTACGGGTGGCCCGTTCCTTCCGGCGGTCGTCTCCTTCCGGGTCGAGTGGGCGAGCTCGAGCGACAAGCGGCATTTCCACGACATCGGGACCATCCCGGGCAGCGCGTTCGACGCCGACGTCGTCTTCAACTCAGCGCAGGCGTGGTGGCGGGGTGAGACCTCGGAGGCGCTGTACGTCGCCAGCGACATCTCGACCTCGGCGAGCCTCTTCGCGGAGGCCGGCCACGAGCGAAACGGGGTCTACTTCCCCGCGGGCTAGGGAACCCGAGAAACGATCGTGTGGGATGGCCGCCGGGAGGCGGCCATCTCTTTATGGCGAGGCCCGTCAACTGCCAGCCGACTGCGACTCGGCTTAAGCATCTATTCAGGTCGCCGTAAGCAGCCCGCAACACTCACCGGGTATTCCTCCCTTGTCTTCGAGGAAAGGGGAGAGCTCGATGAGATCACGACTGCCCGCGCTTGCAGCCCTGCTGACGGTGAGCGCGTTCCTTGCGACCGTCTCGACTGCATCCGCAGACGCTCCTGTGGCCGAATACGAGGCCACGATCACCAACCTCACCGACGGGCAGCCGCTGACGCCGCCGCTCGTCGCCACCCATCGCGCCGCGACGGGGATCTTCACGGTGGGGCAGCCGGCGAGCTTCGGGCTGAAGGAGATCGCCGAGAACGGAAACCTCGCGCCGCTGATCGCGAGCCTCGAGTCCGACAAGCACGTCGCCGACAGCGTCGCCGCAGGTGCGCCCCTCGTCCCCGCCGGGCTTCCCGGCTCGGCGATGTTCGGCGACTCGGTGACGCTCGCGCTGTCGGCATCCGAGGGGGTGAAGTTCCTCTCCTTCGCAAGCATGCTGATCTGCACGAACGACGGCTTCACCGGCGTCGACTCGATCCGCCTGCCGAAGGACGTGGGCGAGACCGTCACGGTGCGAAGCGCCGGCTACGACGCCGGCACCGAGCTCAACACCGAGGACTTCGCGGACATCGTCCCGCCCTGCCAGGGCCTGGTCGGCGTCTCCTCGGGCGAGCCCGGCACCGGCAGTAGCAATCCGGCGCTCGCCGAGGGCGGTGTCATCCATCACCACGCGGGGATCGCCGGCGGCGCCGACCTCGTCCCTGCGGTCCACGGTTGGACCGACCCGGTCGCCGAGATCACCGTGGAGCGAATCGGCTAGGTCGTGCTTTGGGCCGGATGCTTTCGGGCGTCCGGCCCATTTCACGCGTGGGCTCGCCGTGCAGAGCCCGCGGGGCTACTGGCGGGCGGCTCGCCGCTCCGCCTCGGCCTTGACCGCGCCGAGCGATTCATGCACTGCGGCCTCCCAGCGGGATGCGACGACTGCGCCGCACCAGCGTCCCAGCGCCCAGAGATCGGTGCCGAGCTCGCCGCCTTACTCGAGCTCGGTACCGGCCTCCGTCTCCCGGAGCACGAACTGTTCGGCGACGTGCGGACCGGGCCGCGGACGAGTCGGAAGGACACCCGCTCGGGCGGCTCGGAGCGCACGGTCTCGAGCGTCGTCGTGACGAGCGGGCCGACGGGCGTGAAGTGCTCGGCGAGAACCATTTCCTCGCTGCGCTCGAGCACGCGCAACTTGGTCTCGAGCGCGTGCGGCGTCCGGTCGAGGTAGATAGACGCGATCACCTCGAAGAGGCGCTCGCGCGGCGCGGCGATCTGCCAGGCGAGCGGACCAAGGGGTCGCTCCGTCCTGCCGATGCCGAGATCGACGGTCAGCAAGCCGCGCACGAACAAGCCGTAGAGGCCCAGGCCGATTCCCCCGAGCGCGACGAATCTGAAAGCTCGCCGCGCGGTCACGAGTTCGGTCGTCGCGGAGCTAGCGTGGCTCGCGCTCGATCCGCTCGATTACGGCGCGCACCGTGGCCGGCTCGGGCGAGCCCGGCTCCATGCCTCCGAACCAGCGGACCTGCTCGAGCGTGCGGGTCAGCGACTCGAGCAGGGCGTGGCAGTGCTTGCAGCGGGCGAGATGCCGGCCGATCCGCGTGCGGGTGCGCGCGCCGAGATCGCCCTCGAGGTAGTCGGACAGGCGATCGCGCGTCTCCCGACAGGTCGCGATCCAGGGCTTCATGAGGAGGCTGAGCACGTTCACTAAGACGTGGGAGCTGGTCGCTTCGTTTCCGGATCGTACGATCTCGTGGTGGTGCCTGGCGAGCAGACCGATGCCGAGCTCGTGCGGCTCGCGCAGGAGGGCGACCTCGATGCGTTCGCGGAGATCGTGCGCCGCCACGAGCGCCGCCTGCGCACGGTGCTCATGCGCGTGCTCGACGACCAGAGGGACGTCGAGGAAGCAGTGCAGGACGCGTTCGTGCAGGCGTGGCGAAGCCTCGACCGGTACCGCGCCGAGGCCGCGCTCTTCACCTGGCTGTACCGGATCGGCGTCAACGCGGCACTCGCGCGGACCCGCCGCAAGGTGCACCCGACGACCGATCTCGACTCGCTGCCGTCCGAGCGGGCGGCGCACGTCTCACCCGAGGTACGTCCCGATGCTGTCGCCGAGGCGCACGATCTCCGTGCTCGAATCCTCGCCGCGCTCGCAACGCTTCCCTTCGAGCATCGGGAGGCGGTCGTCCTTCGGGACGTTGCGGGCCTCTCGAACGAGGAGGTCGCCGCAGCGCTCGACCTGAGTGTCGCCGCCGCGAAGAGCAGGATCCACCGCGGTCGCCTTGCGCTGCGCGAGCTTCTCGAGCCGCCGGATCGTCACTAGCGTCATGCATCGGTGGGGTTCGGAGCTGCATCCAAGTCTTCAACGGCAAACGTGCACTTCGTTCTTCGTCTTCTCTCCGCAGCGGCGGGCGGCTATCTCCTCGGGACGACCCCGTCCTCGGACATCGCTTCTCGTCTCGCCGCGGGCGGCTCGGTGGATCTGCGAGGGAGCGGGAACCCCGGTGGCGTGAACGCGCGGCGGCTTCTGGGCCGCCGGGTGGGGACGGCTGTCATCGTCGCGGACGTCGCCAAGGGCGTCGCGGCGGGGCGCTGGGGCCGGCGCAGCGCCGGAGACCTCGGCTCGCATGTCGCCGGCGTCGCCGCTGTTCTCGGCCGCTGCTATCCGCTCTGGACGCGCTTGCGCGGCGGCAAGGGTGTCGCAACGAGCTTCGGCCAGTGCGTGTACACGTTTCCCGCCTGCGCGCCCCTCGACGTTGTGGTCGCGATGAGTGTCGCGCGGGTGCCCGGCGTGCGGCGTCCGGCACTAACCTCGGTCGCGGTCTCGTCGACCGCGTGGCTCCTCGCCAGCGTCCTCTGGTGGAGGCGCGGGCTTCCGAATCTGTGGGGACCGGGGCCGCGACCGACTGCCACGCTGCCGCTCGCCAACGCGGCGACCGTCCTCGTCATCGCCTCGAAGGCCGTCGTCATGCTACGCCGGCGCGAGCCGGACGAGCTCGCACTCCCGCGATGACCGCCGTCTCGATCTGCACCGACTCGAGCGCGCTTTCCCAGACGGGGGCGCCGAACGACTCGGCGTCACCGTCGTCCCGATCGCGATCACGGTCGACGATGCCCCCCGATGAGCAGGGCGGGACGGTCGACGAGTTCTACGCGCGCCTCAGCGAGGGAACCAAAGCAACCACCTCACAGCCGAGCCCCAGCGCATTCCTCGATACGTACGCCCGCGCGGCGGCCGGCGGCGCCTCGGAGGTCCTCTCGATCCACCTCGACGCCCGCGTCTCGGGAACCGCGCGCTCGGCCGAGCTCGCCGCACGGGAGGCCCCGATTCCAGTGACCGTCGTCGACACGCAGGCGGTGAGCTTCGGCATGGGCCTCTGCGTGCGAGCGGCGGCGGAGGCGATTGCTGCGGGCGCCTCGGCCACTGAGGCTGCGGCGGCCGCCGGCCGGGTCGGCGCGATGCTGCGGAACGTGTTCGTGGCGCATTGCGGCCCACCGGGGCGCATGCCCGAGGCAGCCGGATGGGCTGTTCTCGAGTTCACGGATGGCAAGGCGGAGCCGGTCGGTGCCCGCGACACGATCGGCGAGACGATGGACGCGATGATCGCCCGCGTACTCTCCGAGCGTCACGCGGTCAGTGCCGCGGTCGGCCATGCCGGGTCCTCGACCGAGCCCGCAGCTGATGCCCTCGCGCGGTCACTGGCGACTCTCACGCACGTCATCGAGGTCGAGCGCTATCGCGTCGGCGCCGCCGTCGGTGCCCACACAGGGCCGTTCAGCTTCGGCGCGTTCTGGTGGCCGGCGTCCGACTCACCGCAGAGTGGATCGCAGTGGCATCCTGGGCTTGCTACATGAAGATCGTCGCCGGACCAGGAGTACGCGACTACGTCGAGACGCGGGGCGGTGCCGTATATGTCTGGCCGCACACGACCCGCTGCTGCCGCGTCCGAACGATCACACTTGTAGCCGACACGACACCCCCAGACCGCGAGTTCGAGCTCGTGCACGCAGCCGACGGGTTCCGGCTCTTTGCCGTTCCGGGATTCATCGAGCCGGACGAGCTTGAGTTCGAGCTCGGCCGCAGGGGCAAGCTCTCGGCGTACTGGAACGGCCAGGCCTGGGTCGGCTAGCTCCGAGTTCGAACAGCGGTAGTCGGGAGACGGACGGGTCACCCCCGTCCTTCCGTCAGGAAGCTCGTCGCGCCGTAGAGATTCGGTGAATCGGACGCCGACCGTCCGGCATCCGAGTAGACACAGTCTCATCGAGCGTTCACGACAAGGGAGGGTTCTTGCGTGGCAGCCAGGGCGGTAACCAGGGAGACGTTCGAGCGGGTAGTGCTCGACAGCGAGCAGCCGGTTGCGGCCCGCGCTCCTGGGCGGCGCCAAGGCGCCGGATAGGATCGGGCCTCGTGCCTGATGTCGTCTACCGGTCGCGCGTCCGGATCGAGCGGATCCGCGGTCCGCTACGACGCGCGTACCTCCCAGCTCGCGGGGAGCCGATCGAGTTCGGCGTCCACGACGAGGTGGCCGACCACTACGGTGTGCCGCGTGGCAGCGACGTCGAGCGCGCGACGACACTCGACTTCGTGGTCGCCGCCGCCGGCGGCTGACTGACCGGGACCCTCGGGGGCGCGCTGGAGGCGCGCCGGGTGAAGGCGAGCGAGGGGCGGTTGACGAGCGAGGCGGTGGGCGAGGTCGAGGCCGATGACGGGGTGCTCGTCATCAAGCGGATCCACGTCCGGTATTCGCTCGCGCTCGATCCCGACGCCGATCGGGACGCCGTCCAGCGAGCGTTCGAGCACCACATGCCCTACTGCCCGGTGTACCGCTCGATCAGGCAGGCGATCGACGTCACGACGTCGCTCGAGCTGACCAACGCATAGCCTCATCCGCCGCACCGGCGACGCCGGAATCGACACGCTGTCTGGGGGATCGAAGGGACGTGCGCTTCGACGCGGTCGTCCTTGGCGCCGACCCCGCCGGCGGTCGTCAAGGGCGAAGGCCGGCTCGCGGGCCCGCCCCACGATCCGCAATAAATCAGAAACTTCTGATATAAAGCTGGCGTGACCGCCACTCCGAGCCCGGCCCCGTTCCGGCTGCCCGCTGCTCCCGCGGCGACCGACCTGGTCGCGAAGTACTTCCGTGGGCTCGGCGATCCCAGTCGACTGCGGATCCTCGAGCTGCTGCGGGCCGAAGGCGAGCTGAGCGTGGGCGCGCTGGTCGAGCGGCTGGGGCTGTCGCAGCCGAAGGTCTCGAACCACCTCGTGTGCCTGCGCTGGTGCGGATTCATCGAAGGGCGCCGTGTTGGTCGGAAGGTGTACAGCCGCATCGCCGACGAACGTGTGGAGGCGATGCTCGATCTCGCCGACTCGCTACTGGCGGACAACGCCGAGCACGTCGCCGCCTGCTGCCAGATCGAAGAGGCGAAGCCGTGACACAGCCGCGCGTCGAGATCCTCTACTTCGACGGCTGCCCGAACCACGAGGCGGCGCGGGCGCTCGTCGAGCACATCGCCGCAGAGCTTTCGATGGAGCCGCAGATCCAGCTCGTCCGGGTGGCGGAGGCCGACGACGCCGCCGCGCTCCGCTTCCTCGGCTCCCCGACGGTGCGCGTCGACGGCCGCGACGTCGAGCCCGGCGCCGAGGAGCGACATGAGTTCGTCTTCTCCTGCCGTGTGTATCGAAGCGCGTTCGGTCTCGCCGGACAGCCCGACGAGGCCTGGATCCGCGACGCGTTGCGGAAGGCGGCCGTGTGAGCAAAGGCGCCGCGAGCTCGAGCGGCACTCGGGAGCGGCTGCCGGCGGGTGTCGCCGCGACGTTGGCCGCCGCGGGTATCCCGGCCTCGAAGCTGGGTCCGGCCCGCCGTGCCCGCCTCACCGACTCCGAGCGCAAGCTCTACTTCTGGATCCTCCGCCGGTTCGCGACGCACGGCCGCTCGAGCAGCACCGAGATGCGAGAAGAAGCGGCGCGGATGGGGGCCGAGCTCGAGGACGCGCTCGCGACGCTCGCGCGCGAGGACCTCGTTCATCGCGGCTCGGACGGCGAGATCACAGTCGCCTATCCCTTCTCGGGCAACCCGACCGCACACCGCGTGCGCTTCCCGGACGGGAACGAGGCATTCGCGATGTGCGCAATCGACGCGCTCGGGATCGCGCCGATGTTCCGGCAGACGGTCGAGATCCGCTCTGACGACCCGCTCACCAGGGCGGCTTTTGAGGCGAAGGTCGCGCCGGACGGCATCGCAACCTCGGAACCGGAGACGGCGGTCGTTGTCGCTGGCGTCCTCGACCGGGAAGGCGACTCG
>JBOHBA010000166.1:0-5012 GCA_050698095.1 Gaiellaceae bacterium | reverse complement strand
ACGTGTTCGCCTGCCAGAGATCGAGCGGCTGCTCGAGGAGCGCGTGTCCGATCCACGACACCTGCCAGGCCTGGAGGAGCGGATCTCCCAGATCCTTCCCGATGTCGCTGCCGAGATGGAGGACGAGTGGCCAGCTCATCGCCACCGCGAGCGCGATCCCGCCGAACGCGGCGAGGCCGACTTCGCGTCTCGACAGCTCCGTGGCCACAACTACGTGCGCCTGCGCGCGGACCGGCGGCGGAGTTCCACAACGCCGCGCGCACCGAGCGCGACTCCCCCGAAGAGCGTCGTCGGCGCGTACCACGCCGCGTGGAGCAGAATCGTGAAGGCCAGCGCCGGCTCGTTGTCGACGCCCAGCAGACCGAGCGATGCGACACCCAGCCACTCGTACGTTCCGACGTATCCGGGCGAGGACGGCACGGCAGAGCCGAGATTGAGCGCGGCCGTCACGAACAGCGCCTCGGCAACCGAGAGCTCGATGCCGAGCGAGCGGGCGAGGAGCAGTGCCGCCCCGGCCCAGAAACCCCACGCGCCCAGGCTGAGTACCAGCCAGACAGTCAGGCTCCGCCGGCCGAGGGGCTCGGCAAGGCGCTCGACCATGTCCCGCACCAGGCGGCGGACGAGACCGCGATCGTGGCGGCCGCGTTCCCGCTTGCCGATGTAGGAACGCGAGAAGAGCACGACACCGGCGATCCCGAGCACCACGACAGCCCCTGCCGCGGCCAGTTGCACGAGCCACTCGGAGCTCGCGACCGCCGCGATCCCCACGACGAGCAGACCCACGAGGACGACGAGATCGAAGGCGCGGTCCAGAACAACGGTGCCGAAGGCCCTGCCGGCCGGCATATGCGCGGCGAGCCCGAGCCAGCGGGCACGCAGGAAGTCACCGATCCGACCCGGCAGGACGTTGTTGACCGCGACACCACTGACGGTCATCTCGTAGAAGCGGGCGAGACCGACGCCCGGCGCAGCCGCGATCCGCCTCCACCGCGCCGACTGGCAGGCGTACACGGCCGCGAACGCGCCGATGCCGAGGGCGACGAGGTCGGCATCGGCGGCGCGGAGTGAGTCCCAGACCGCATCGAGATCGGCGTTGCGAACCGCGAGCCAGAGAAAGACCAGCCCGACAGGCACGCCGATAAGCGCGACGAGGGTGCGGAGGCGACCGGACAACATCCGGTCGCCGAATCTACCGATGCATCCGGTCGCGCCTCACGAGAGCATCAGGCAGGGAGCTTCGGCGCTCAGCCGGCTTGCTCGAGCGTGACCTCGAAGCCGACAGAACGAGCCTGTTCGACGAATTCCTGGCCTACCTCGAGCGTCGGGATTCCGCCGACGGCGACGCGGACGCGACCGCAGCCGTTCCACTCGAACTCCGTTCCGAGGAACCCGACCGATAGGGCTCGATCCCGCAGGTCGATTGCGTCGCGCTCCACGTCGAAGTAACCAAAGACGGCGTCGATGTCGCCTGCATGGGTCGCGGGTCGCACACAGTCGTCACGCGAAGGGAAGCTGGGCGCACCACCCGCGAGAACGGCAAAGGGGTAGGCGAGTGCCAGAGCGACAAGGAGCGCCCATTGGGCCAGCCTCCGCACTTCAGTCCGCCTCCTTCGGCATTCGGTCCCCTCCACGCCAGGCTGCGTCGAGGAGCAGCGGCAAGAGCGCGGCGGAGAGGACGACGGCCGACCCTGTCAGTCGAACGATGGGGTTCACCCCCTCGTCCTGGACGAACGGAAGCTCGAGCTCGGTGAACGACCACAGCACCCACGTGAAGCCCGACAGGAGCAGGGCGTACAGCACGAGCGCATAGGTCGGAAGCACCCGAGCTCCGGCCAGGTACGCCAGGCCGATCGCCATCGCGACGAGCGGAAGAGTCACGAGCCACAGGTCGTAGTCGAGTGCGGTCGTGAGCACCGACTCGAAGGCCGGCCATGCCCGGTCGAGATTGTCGAAGAGCCCGAGAAAGCCGGATTCCGGTAGCTCTCCCGTCAGGTCCCGAGAGGTGAACCAAAGACGCCACGGGATGGCGACGGCCACACCACAGCCTGCAGCGAGCGCAAGGCGGGGCCATGCGTACCTGCGGTCCCTCCAGCTCGCGATCGCCGCTGCGACGACGACACACGAGGCAAGCAGCAAGCCTTCGCGCTTGGTGAGCATCGCGGCGCCGAGGAACAGCGAGGCGCACGCGAGCTGCCAGGGTTGACGCTCGGCCAGCCAGAGCGCGAGAAGAAGCGCAGCGAGAGCGAACATGTAGTCGAGCAGGAAGTCGGCCTGCGGATCGAGGCTCCGTCCGGCGACACGCGGCGCAACGAGGACGAGAAGAAGGAACGGCCACAGGAACAAGCTCGGGACTCTGGGGCTCAGAAGACCGACGACGGCGGCGACGAAGCCGCACGCGAAGAACCAGAACTGAAGATGCAGGGTGATGACGTCCGCTGAGCCCATGAACTCGAAGGCCGACGCTTGCAGAGCCGGAACGAGCGGTGGGTATGTGGGGTTGGCGAGCTCACGAAAGAATTGCTCGTCGAGCCCTCCGAAGAAATAGATCGCCTTCGCCTTCGGAACCCAGAAGGCCCAGGCGTCCCACGCGGAGAGGCCGGCGAGACGGCCGGCACGGAAGAGCGCCTCCAGGTAGACGACGACAGCCAGCGCGAATACGAGGCCGACGACACCGAGCCCTCGGCCATCTCGCCTGAGTCGCTCGGGCCGGGTGGGCCCGAGCCGGCGCCGAACGAACACGGCAACCGCGGCCACGGCGCCTCCACTGAGCACGACTACCGCGCCCGAGAAGGGGATGCCCAGGACGAGCTCGAACGACAACACGACTCCGAGTAGTGCGACGCCCAGCATGTAGGCGAATCCACTCAGCCGCACGAGGTCGTGCCACGAGCGCCAGCCACGGAACGCCCACAAGCTCGCCATCCCGACGCCGAGCAGGAACGCGTTCAGGACCGCCAGCCCGGCCAATGCGCGCAGCGTCATTCGCCGACCCTCACGAGCGCGATCCCGCCCCCGTTGTCCCATACGACATCGGCGTGAGCACCGAGCTCCGTGATGACGCAGCCGTAACAGATGACCCATGTGGCGTTCGCCGCGGGTCGCCGCGGCATGAGAAACGACCTGGCGAACTGGTCGATGTACGGCTCGGTCAGCTCCGTCGCGCCGTCCACCTCCGGACCCGCGACGACCCGGTACGACCCGCTCTCGGGAATAAGCGCGCGCGCCTCGTACAGCGCTCGCTTATCGACGACGAGCGAGTTCCCGCCGGCAAACTCTCGGTCGTCGAAGTTCAGCCGAGCGTTCCGATCCGCGTCGGCACCGAGGCGGTCGACGGCGCGCACGAAGTACACAGCGCCAAAGGTCACCGCGACGACCACGCATAGGACTGCGCCGAGCCGCGCGATCCCCTTGGGCCACTCCAGGAACTGGCCGACATCGTAAGCTCCGAAGCTCCTCACGAGACGTAAGGCGCGTTCAGTCACGCCCCGCGAGGATAGAGCTTGAAGCAGCCGTCGCCTCTCTATAGGCAGCGATGGCCGCCTCGGTAGCGGCGGGCCATGAGAAACGCTCCAGGGCGCTCGTTCGTGCGTTCGCCCCGAGTCGGTCTCGAAGCTCGCCGTCACCCAGCAGGCGCTCGATGGCAGAACGCAGGGACGGTACGTCCCGCGGCGAGACGAGGAGGCCGCTGACCCCGTCCTCGACGGCGTCCACGAGACCGCCAACCGACGTGGCGACGACCGGTCGCCCGTGCGCCATCGCCTCCCGTGCGACGACGCCGTATCCCTCGCGCCGAGAGGGACAGACGACGACCGCAGTGCGCTCGTAGTACGCGCCGAGCTCGCTCGGGGGGACGAACCCGACGGTGTCCGGGACGAGGTCGCGGAGCGGCCCGTCGCCGACGATCACGCGTGGGATTCCCTCGGTTGCCTCGAGGAACTCCAACACGCCCTTCTCCTCGGAGAGCCGGCCGGCGAACAGAACGTGCGGAGGATCCTCGGAGGGCGCGACCTCGTCCGGTATCGAGACTCCGCTCGGCGCGATGCGCACGTCTCGAGCGCCCAGCTCACGCGCTGCTGCGGCGAGCGCCTGCGAGGGGCAGAGCACGACTCGTGCGCGTTGCAGCAGGCGGCGCGCGGCCCATGTCGCCCGCGACGCGAGCTCAACGTCGGTGCCCCAGAGTTGAAGGACAAATGGCCTCCCCGTCGCGATCGCGGGAAGAGCCGAAGGAAGCCAGTGCGCGTGGACGACGTCCGCTCCCCGGGCCGCACGCCGAGCGGCCCGCGAGAACGAGAGCAGGAAGAGCGGAACCACGAACGCGAGCCACGGCCTCCGCTTCAGGTTCCCCACGATCCCGTGGCCGTACGCGAGCCCGAAATGGCGAAACGTCGCAGGCGACACGACCTCGACGTCGAGGCCAGCTTCACGCAGGTGCTCCACCGCGTCCTTGACGAAGACGCCGGCGACGTCGTCAGGCCCGCGCGGATACGACGTCGTGAGGACGACGACCCTCATTCACGGCGCGCCCGCCCGAACACGACGGGTAGCGCGGCCGCGAGCGTGGCGAAGACGTAAAAGTAGTAGAAGGTCATGGTGAGGTAGAAGACGTTCGCGACGATGGTGGCGACGAGCGCGGCTGTCATCCCCCAGGCGAGCGGGCGCACTCGCGCGGCGAGCGGGTCACGCGCCGAGGAGAGAGCGCGCCCGAGCCGGCGCGCCGCGCCCAGCCGTCGAAACAGCCAGACGACGAACGCCGCAAAGAGCAGCCCTCCGACGATGCCCGTCTCGACGATCGTCGCGACGTAGAACGAGTGCGGCCCGAAGTCCGGACGTCCCGTGACGAACTCGTAGTAGACGGCGAAGTTGTTCAGACCGAGCCCGAGGAACGGATTCGTGGAGAGCACGTCGGGGATGAACGAGTACACCTCGAAGTGCGGCGAGGCTGCGGCGCGGCTCGTGTTCGTGCGGGCGCGCAGCACCGTCAGGAAGAAGTCCAGTCGCGCAACGATCACCGC
>JBOHBA010000165.1:0-3629 GCA_050698095.1 Gaiellaceae bacterium | reverse complement strand
ACCGAGTTCCGGCAGGAGGAGATCGAGCGGCTCGTCGCGTTCGAGCGGAAGTTCGGCAAGGAGGGGCTGACCTTCGACGACGTGCTCCTCGTCCCCGCTGAGTCGCACGTCCTGCCGAACGACGTCTCGACCGTCACACGGCTCACCCCCGCGATCTCGCTGAACATCCCGCTCATCTCGGCGGCCATGGACACGGTCACCGAGGCTCGCCTCGCGATCGCGCTCGCCCGCGCTGGTGGCCTGGGCATCGTCCACCGGAACCTCTCGATCGCGGATCAGGTCGCCGAAGTCGACAAGGTCAAGCGCTCGGAGTCCGGGATGATCGTCGAGCCCGTGACCCTGCGGGCGGGCGACCTCGTCGCCGACGCGCTCGAGCTGATGGAGCGCTACCGGATCTCTGGCGTCCCGATCGTGGACGACGACGGCGTTCTCGTCGGCATCCTCACGAACCGCGACCTCCGCTTCGAGACGGACACTTCGCAGCCTGTCTCCGCGCTGATGACGTCGCGCAACCTCGTGACTGCCCCCGTCGGCACCACGCTCGAGGAGGCAGAGGCGATCCTCCACCGCAACAAGATCGAGAAGCTCCCCGTCGTTGATCACGACGGGCGGCTGAAGGGGCTCATCACGGTCAAGGACATCTCGAAGAAGATCAAGTACCCGGACGCGACGAAGGACGACCAGGGTCGTCTGCGCGTCGGCGCGGCGGTTGGTGTCGGCCCCGATGCGATGGAGCGCGCGGCGGCGCTCGTCGATGCCGAGGTGGACGTGCTCGTCGTGGACACCGCGCACGGCCATTCGCACGGCGTGCTCGACGTCGTTCGCCGGATCCGCGCAGCGTACGACGTGCAGCTCGTCGCGGGGAACATCTCGACGGCCGAGGGAGCGCTCGCTCTCGCCGACGCGGGAGCGGATGCCGTGAAGGTCGGGCAAGGTCCCGGGTCTATATGCACCACTCGGGTGGTCGCCGGAGTAGGCGTCCCGCAAGTGACCGCGGTCTACGACGCCGCGCAGGCGCTCGCCGGCCAGGGGATCCCGGTCATCGCCGACGGCGGCGTGCGCTCGTCCGGCGACATTGCGAAGGCGATCGCGTCCGGCGCCGACGTCGTCATGCTCGGCTCGATGCTCGCCGGCACCGACGAGGCGCCGGGCGAGGTCATGGTCGCGCAGGGCGAGCGCTTCAAGGAGTACCGGGGGATGGGCTCGCTCGGCGCGATGAGGGCGCGCTCGTTCTCGAAGGACCGCTACTTCCAGGGCGACGTCGAGGACGTCGACAAGATCGTTCCCGAGGGCATCGAGGGCCGCGTTCCGTACAAAGGGCCACTCGCGCCGATCGTGCATCAGGTCGTCGGAGGCCTGCGGCAGTCGATGGGCTACTGCGGCGCCGCCACCATCGAGGAGATGAAGACGCGGACGCGGTTCGCGCGCATCACGCCGGCCGGTCTCCAGGAGAGCCACCCGCACGGCGTCACGATCACGAAGGACGCCCCGAACTACAGGCGCTGACGTGGGCGACGTCGTCCCGCTTCCGAGCCCGGAGACCACCCCCGAGGAGCGCCCCGTGCTGGTCGTCGACCTGGGCGGGCAGTACAGCCAGCTGATCGCACGGCGCGTGCGCGAGGCGCGGGTCTACTCGGAGCTCGTCGGGCACCGGCTCTCGGCGGACGAGATTGCGCGACGCAACCCCGCCGCGCTCATCCTCTCGGGCGGGCCTGCGTCTGTCTACGCGGAGGGAGCGCCTGAGATCGACTCCGAGATCTTCGCGCTCGGCATCCCCACGCTCGGCATCTGCTACGGGATGCAGCTCATGGCGCGCGACCTCGGGGGCGCCGTCGAGCGCACGGGCGCATCCGAGTTCGGCAAGGCCGATCTCGACGCCGCCGGGTCGGAGCTCTTCCACCACCTCCCGCATGAGCAGACCGTCTGGATGAGCCACCGCGACTCCGTTACCGCTCCTCCGTCGGGCGCCGAGGTCACGGCGAGCTCGCAGTCCACTCCGATCGCCGCCTTCGAGGACCGCGACCGGCGCCTCTACGGCGTGCAGTTCCATCCCGAGGTCGCGCACACCGCGCACGGACAGGCGATCCTGAAGAACTTCCTCTACGAGGTTGCGGGCGCGCCGCCGACCTGGACTTCAGCGGCGGTGATCGAGGAGCAGGTCGAGCGGATTCGCGCCGTCGTGGGCCGGGAGCGGGTCCTCTGCGCGCTCTCCGGCGGCGTCGACTCTGCCGTCGCGGCGCTGATCGTCCACAAGGCGGTCGGCGATCAGCTCACCTGCGTCTTCGTCGATCACGGGCTGCTTCGCGAGAACGAGGCCGAGCAGGTGGTCGAGACGTTCTCGGGACACTTCCGGGTGCCACTCGTGCACGTCCGCGCACAGAAGCGCTTCCTGTCTCGCCTGGCCGGGGTCGCCGATCCCGAGGACAAGCGCAAGATCGTCGGCGAGGAGTTCATCCGGGTGTTCGAGGAAGAGGCCGCCAAGCTCGGAGACATCCGATTCCTCGTACAGGGAACGCTGTACTCCGACGTCATCGAGTCGGGTGGCGCCGAGGACGGTGTCGCCGCCCTCATCAAGTCGCACCACAACGTCGGCGGCCTCCCCGCTGACATGAGGATGGAGCTCGTCGAACCGCTTCGCCTGCTCTTCAAGGACGAGGTGCGCCGGGTCGGCGAGGAGCTCGGGATGCCCGAGCGCGTGGTGTGGCGGCAGCCCTTCCCCGGGCCAGGCCTCGCGATCCGGATCATCGGCGAGGTGACCGAGGAGCGGCTCGCGATCCTTCGTCGCGCAGACGCGATCCTGCTCGAGGAGATTCGCCGCGCCGATCTCTACCGCGAGCTCTGGCAGAGCTTCGCCGTGCTCCCGGCGATCAGATCCGTCGGCGTTCAGGGCGACGAGCGAACGTACGCATACCCGGTTGTCATTCGCGCGGTGACCTCCGAGGACGCAATGACGGCCGACTGGGCGCGCCTCCCGTACGACGTGCTCGAGGCGATCTCGAGCCGGATCATCAACGAGATCTCGGGCGTCAACCGCGTCGTCTACGACGTCTCCTCGAAGCCGCCGGCGACGATCGAGTGGGAATAGGCACTTTCCCGCGGAGCGGGAAAGTGCCTCACTCGACGTTTGACGAGTTCGCCCACGAGGCGCTCGCCCAAGAGGCGCTCGCCCACGAGGCGACATTCCACGCCGGGTCGTCGAACGCCGTCGAGTACCAGAGGCTTGCATCGAACTCGTGCCGGCCGGTGGCGTTGTTCAGGTAGACGAACTGGTTCAGGCCTGCGTTCGGGTTCGGCACGCCCGCCGCATTGAGGGCTGCCGAGCCGTCGACGACGCCGACGCCCAGGGCGCCGCTCGAGCCGTAGCCCGCGGGCACCGAGACCGTCTCCATGATCGCGCCCTTGATCTGATCGGGCTTCCAGCTCGGGTGCTTCGCGATGAGCGAGGCCGCGATGCCCGAGACGACTGGCGCCGAGAACGACGTTCCCGACATCCACATGTAGTTCGGCGCCACGATCCGCTCCGGGAACTGCGTGAGCAGCGCCGCCCCGGTCGGCACCGACCCGTTCATGTACCGGCCGGGGGCTGCCACCTCCGGCTTGCGGAACCCGTCCTGCGTGAAGCCGAAGGC
>JBOHBA010000164.1:0-3076 GCA_050698095.1 Gaiellaceae bacterium | reverse complement strand
TGCCTGACCGAGCGGAAAGGCCGCAGCCGCCACGAGCATCCAGCCGATGACGTGGTGGAGAAAGGCGGAGCGGGAGAACAGCCACGGGTTCGCCTCGTGCACGAGGAATGCCGCTCCGCAGACGAGCAGGGCGCCCGCCGTTACGAGCGACCACTGTGGGCTCTGGAGCTTTCCCCGCACGACCGCGAGCTGAACCCCTCCCGCGATCATCGCGGCCTCCGCCCACAGCGCGTGCGCGACGAGGTGCATCGTCGAGAACGTCGAGAAGATCGTGATGACCAGGAGGCCGACGCCCGACCCGAGCGCAAGCGACGGGAAGAGATGGGCGCGCCAGGGGCGCCGACGGAAGACCTGCGTTCCGACGACGACCTCCGACACGAGCACGAGTCCGAGCAGGAGCACGAACGCCCCGGCCAGCCAGTGTGCGCTCTCAGGTCGCGGGATCATCTCTCTCGAGTCCGAGGTCCTCGACGAGCCCCGGGGAGATGGCGACGGCGTAGACGAGCCCCACGACGACGACGAGGAGCGGCGGCTGGAACAGGAAGTCGTAGATCCCCTTCCCGCCCGGGTCGAGAAGGACGATGCGATACGGCTGCGCGACTGCCCAGACGACGCCGGCGATCATCGTCAGGGGCCCGAGCAGCTGCACCGTGAGCACTCTCACGTGCTCGCGCGCGACTCGCCGCCGACCCCGCCCCGCGCGCTCCGGAATACTGGTCGCGATCTCCGAGCTCACCCGCACCTCCTTCTCGATGAGAAGTCTTGCCGGATCGGGGTGTGCAGCGCAACCCACCGGCGCCTGCGTACACAGTTAAGGAATCCTTCACGCACGGCCCTCTTCCTTCAGCCCGGTTCGCGCGTCATGATCGAGGCGTGCGCCGGAGGATCGTCGCAATCGTGGCTGTCGTCGCCTTGGCCGCATCCGTCATCGTCGTCGCTGCGGCCTCGACGGGCGCGGCTGGCCTACCGTCGTACACGAACGGCTACCAGAAGTGGCCGAAGCTGAACAGGAAGCCGACCCGCGGCACGCCCCTCGGCAGCGCAGCTCACAACGGACTCAAGAACGTCTACGCGAGCAAGAAGAAGGCCGGCTCGAAATACCCGAACGGCACGGTCATCGTCAAGTCGATCGCACAGGCGGGCGACAAGCCGGCCCTGCCTTCCCAGGTCGCGGTCATGCGGAAGACGAGCGGCAAATGGAAGTACGTCGAGTACTCGCTCTCGGGCTCGCGGTACACGGTGCTCGCGCAGGGGCGGCTCTGCCAGTCGTGCCACGCGATGGCGAAGGCGAACGACTACGTCTTCACGAAGCGCTAGACACTGGCGCGGGCGCTGCGTCAGGCCGTGGCGACGGTTACCGGGTGGCGTACTTCTTGCGCCGGTAGGTCATCCACAGCGCCATGATCCCGCCGATGACCATGATCAGTCCGATGATGATCCCGACGAAGCTCAGGAAGTAGCCGAACAGCAGCCCGGCGATGATGAGGCCGAGGCCGACGATGTTCAGGGGGAGCTTGTCCATGCGCCGCATTTTCGCGTTCTCAGGGCGGACTCCTCGTCCCCCGTTCGAGCACTGATCAGTCGCGGCGGACGCGCCGAAATGCCTCGATCGCGCGCTCGAGGTGCTCGCGCTCGAGCGCGGCGGACATCTGGACGCGAACGCGGGCCGTGCCCTCGGGCACGACCGGGAAGCCGAATCCCGTGACGAAGACGCCGCCGTCGAGGAGGCGCTCCGAGAGCGCGATCGCCTCGGCGGTCTGGCCCACGATGATCGGGATGATCGCAGCCTCGCCCTCGAGCGGTCGGTAGCCCGCCTCGACCAGCATCTCCCGAAAGACGTGCGTGTTCTCGCGGAGCTTCGCGAGGAGCTCCGGCTGCTCGAGCATGACCCGGACAGCGCGAAGCGCGCTGCAGGCGACCGTGGGAGGGAGCGCGTTCGAGAAAAGCTGCGGCCGCGAGCGCTGCGCGAGCAGGTCGCAGACCTCCCCCGACGCCGCGACGTAGCCGCCGGCAGCGCCCCCGAGAGCCTTGCCGAGCGTCCCCGTGATCACGTCCACCTCGCCGAGCAGGCCGAAGTGCTCGACGGTCCCACGACCGGTCGCGCCGAGAACGCCTACGCCGTGCGAATCGTCCACGATCACCACAGCCTCGAACTCCCGCGCGAGCTCGACGATCTCGGGCAGCTTCGCGAGATCGCCCTCCATCGAGAACACCCCGTCGGTGACGATCAGCTTGCGCGCCTGGCGTGGCGCGGCCGCGAGCCCGTCGCGGAGCGCGCTCATGTCGGAGTGCGGGTAGATGACTTTCGTCGCAGGGCGCGAGAGCCGGATCGCATCGATCAGGCTCGCGTGATTCAGAGCGTCGGTGAGAATCACCGTCGTCTCGTCGGTCAGGGTGGGGATCAGAGCCTCGTTCGCGTTCCAGCAGGAGACGTACGTCAGTGCGGCCTCGGTGTTGGAGAGGTCGGCGAGCGCCCGCTCGAGCTCGTGGTGCGGCTCGAACGTCCCGCAGATGAAGCGCACCGACGCCGTTCCGGCTCCATAGCGCTCGAGGCCCTCGATGCCGGCACGAACCACCTCCGGGTGGTCGGCGAGCCCGAGGTAGTTGTTCGATGAGAGGACGATCACCTCGCCTCGTCCGGCCATGCGGACGACGGGACCCTGCGGCGACTCGAGGGTCAGGAACCGCTTGTACGTTCGCGCGTCGCGAAGTGCGTCGAGCTCTGAGCCGACTTGCTGGTTCAGGGCACCCGTCATACGGCGGCTCCGTTCGGCCGCAGGACGATCTTGCACGCCTCTCCGGCCTCGAGCAGCGCGAAGCCCTCCTCGAAGCGCTCGAGCGGGAGCTCGGCCGTGATCAGCGGGCGCAGATCGACGACGCCGTGCTCGAGTAGCCAGCGGGTCGTGTACCACGTCTCCCAGATCTCGCGGCCGTTGACTGCGCACACGGTGAGGTTCTTGAAGATGAGCGACTCGGCGATGTCTATGGTCGCGGGGCGCGCCGGTATCCCGAAGAGCACGACGTTGCCTCCGTGCCGGACGATTCCGAACGCGTCCTCGATCGCACGCAACGCGCC
>JBOHBA010000163.1:0-16505 GCA_050698095.1 Gaiellaceae bacterium | reverse complement strand
CGGCCGCCCCAGCATCGAGGCTGCGCCGACGACATCCCCCTCCGCCAGCGCTGCGCGAATCGCCGTCGAGGACACGCCCTCGATCTCGCGCGGTGTCACGACCTCGAATCCCAGGGCTAGGAGGGTGCCGAGGTCTCCCGAGCGCCGCACGCCGAAGCGGAAGTTCTCGCCCGCAACCACGTACTCGACGCCGATCGCGCGGAGGAACCGCTCGGCGAACGCTTCGGGCGTCAGGCGCTGGAGCTCCGGGTCGAACGAAGCCACGAGAACGGTCTCGACGTCGGCGTCGTCGAGCAGCTCGAGCCGCCGCTCGAGGGTCGTCAGGAGCTCGACCTTGTTGCCGAGCGCGATACGAGGATGCGGGTCGAATGTGATCACCGTCGGCTCGAGCCCGGTCCCGCGCACGGCATCGATCACCGAGCGGTGACCGCGGTGGACGCCGTCGAAGCTGCCCACGGCGACTGCACGTGGGCGCGATTCGAGCTCGGCTGGGGTGTGAACGACCCTCACGCGAGCCTCGCGAGGGCGTCGTCCGGCGCGACGATCAGCTCGGGGTCGGACTCCGCGACCGAGAACGGCCCGATCTCCGTGCGCCGCAGCGATCGGCAGTGCCCGCCGAGCGCATCGGCGATCGCGCGGACATAGGTGCCCGACGAGACGTGGAGCTCGATCTGCGCGACGCCGCCCGCGTACCCGTCGAGGCGCAGCTCGTGGACGTGCATCGTTCTGACCGGCATCTCGACGACGATGCCCTGGCGGTGGAGCCTGTACGCCCGCTCCCCGTCGATCTTCACGGCCGAGGCCGCGGGAATCGGAAGATCGACGGCGCCACGAAGGTCCGCGAGCCGTGCTTCGAGATCGACGGCGACGGGTGGATCGCGCTCCTCCACGACCTCCCCTTCCCGATCGCCCGTCGACGTACGAGCCGAGAGATCGATCTCGGTCTCGTAGCGCTTGTCGAGACCGACGAAGCGCGGCTGCAGCCGCGTCGCCGCGCCCGAGAGGAGCAGCAGGAGCCCGGTGGCGAATGGGTCGAGAGTCCCAGCGTGGCCCGTACGCGCGCCTGTGCGCCGTCGTACCGCAGCGACGATCGCGAACGATGTCGGGCCAGCGGGCTTGTCGACGAGGATGATCCCGCTGGGTGTCAGCGCACGAGGCGGCACGGCTCACCGTCCGGCGGCAGCACCGACTTGTGCGACGACCTCGCGAACGATGAAGTCCGTGATCTCCTCCACCGAGAGATCGCTGGAGAAGCCGGCCGCCTCGCGGTGGCCGCCCCCGCCCGACTTGCGGGCGATCGCCGAAACGTCCACCTCGTCCACCGACGAGCGCAGCGAGACCTTCCGCGCCGGCGCGCCGTCCCGCGGTGGCTCGCGGATGAGCGCGGAGACGAGTGCGCCCTCGGCAGAGCGGAGGAAGTCGATGATGCCCTCGGAGTAGGGCTCGCTCGCCCCGACCGCCTCGAAGTCGTCGCGCAGGAGGTGCGAGACGACGATCTCCCCTCCCTCGAGCACGCGCGCGCGATCAAGAGCACGCGCCAGCAGCTTGAGCTTTGCGAACTGGACGTTCTCGTACACCCCCTGGAAGACGCGGTGCACGTCCGCTCCTGCCTCGACGAGATCGGCCGCGAGCCGCAGCGCCTTCGGTGTGGTGTTCGCGTACTGGAACCGCCCGGTGTCGGTCACGAGCGCGATGTAGAGCGTCTCGGCGATCTCGGGAGTGAGATCGACGCCGAGCTCGCGAAAGACGTCTGCGAGCACCTCGCCCGTGGACGAGGCGTCCGCCACGATCAGGTTCACGTCCCCGAAGCGCGGGTTGTCGTGGTGGTGGTCGATGTTGATCGTGAACGGTGCGAGCTCGACGAGCCCCGGCTCGGCGCCGACGCGGTTGGCGCTCGCACAGTCGACCGCGACGAGAACGCGTTCCGCTGCGTCGGCCGGCCGCTCGCGCAGCAAGCCGCGCTCGTCGAGCTCGAGAAACCGGAACTCACCCGGAGGCGGTGCCTGGCCGCCGAGGAACATCACCGCATCCTTGCCAAGCTGCCGAAGCGCGAGATCCGTTGCGAGGATCGAACCGAGGGCGTCCCCGTCGGGCGCCTCGTGCGAGGTCACGAGGAAGCGGTCGTTCTGGCGGAGGGCGGTCACGACCGCCTGCATGTCAGCTTGGTTCTGCATCGGGATCGTCGGGCGCGAGCTCGTCGATCAGCTTCGTGAGCCGAACGCCACGCTCGATGGCCGGATCGTATTCGAAGGACAGGACCGGGGTCCGCCGCGTGCCGAGCGCTCGCCCGATCTGTGCCTGCAAGACGCCGTGCGCCGCCCGGAGACCGTCGAGGGTCCGCTGCCGTTCCCCCTCGCTCCCGAACACGCTCACGAAGACCGTCGCCTGCGAGAGATCCGTCGTCGCGCGAACGCCGGTTACTGTGACGAAGCCGATCCGGGGATCCTTCAGCGTCGGGAGAGCGTCCGACAGAATCTGGCGGATGGCCTCGTTCACGCGCCGGCGTCTCTCAGCGCTCGCCAGGGACGATCACCTCCCGATCCGCGCGGAGCAGCTCGAAGTCTTGCGATCCGAGATAGCGCACGACCGCGTCGAGGTGATTCTGCAACTCGGAGTGCTCTCGGGCCGCACACGCGACGGCCAGCGTGGAGCGCTGCCAGAGCTCGTGGTGATCGACCTCGGCCACCGACGCCCCGAACCTCTCGTGGAGCTGGGACTTCGCGGACTTCACGTACTTCCGCTTGCCCTTCAGCGACCCGTTTTCGGGGAAGTAGAGCTCGACGGTGAGGATTCCGACGTAGCCGGCCACAGTCCTATTCAAGCGTTCGCCGACGTAATGGCGTCGTGAGGCGCATAAAGCGTCGAGTCCTGCATGCTGATGCACGGGAGCATGCCGCGTTTCTTCCGCGCGAGGTACCACGACGGGCGCCTGCTGGTCGTTCTGGGACTCGTCGTGATCGCCGGTGCAGTCTAGCTTCTGTCCGGATACCGGCACTCGCTGTCGGCCCGGACCTCCGCCGACCGCGAGGCCGCACGGCACATGCTGACCGCGATGCTGAACCAGTCGCACGCAGGTGGCAGCGCTCCACCACCTCGAGCGTCGAGCGAGGCCGACTCGAAGACACCTCGGTCTCGGAGTCCAGCATCTTCCAGCGGAAGCTCCGGGCCTCGCGGAGGCCGTCCACCTCGACAGGCGGCCGAGAACGCCTACTCGTCGTCTGACGGCGAGACGGGCCCGGGCGCCTCGTCGAGCTCGGTGCGCTCGACCTCACGTGTCTCGTAGGCCTCGAGCACGTCGCCTTCCTTCACGTCGTTGAAGCCGTCGAGGAGGATGCCGCACTCGAAGCCCTCGGCCACCTCGCGCGCGTCGTCCTTGAAGCGCTTGAGCTGAGTGATGGAGGTATCATAGATGACGGTGCCGTCCCGTACAACGCGCACCTTCGCCCCGCGGCGGATGACGCCGCTCGTGACCATGCAGCCGGCGATCGTGCCGAGCCGAGAGACCTTGAAGAGCGCGCGCACCTCGGCCTCGCCGAGCGTCTCCTCCGTCTGTACCGGCGACAGCATCCCGACGAGCGCTTGCTGGATGTCCTCGGTCAGCTTGTAGATCACCCGGTACGTCCTGATGTCCACGCCCTCGCGCTCCGCGAGCTGCCGCGCTTCGGCGCTCGGGCGGACGTTGAACCCGATCACGAGAGCGTCGGATGCGGAGGCTAGGTTCACGTCGTTCTCGGTGATGCCGCCGACTCCCGTGTGGATCACGCTCACGCGCACCTCGGCGTGCTGGATCTTCTGCAGTTCCCCGAGGAGCGCCTCGACCGAACCTTGCACGTCACCCTTCAAGACGATGTTGAGATCCTGGACCTCACCCGCCTGGAGATCGTCGTGGAGCGTCTCGAGCGAGACGCGCCGGCGCGGACGCTGGGCGAGCTGCTCACGGCGGAGGCGCTCGGCGCGCACGTTCGCGAGGTGCTTTGCCTGACGCTCGTGCTCGACCACGCGCACGAACTCGCCGGCCGCCGGCGGGTGGTCGAAGCCGAGGATCTCGACCGGGTCTCCCGGCCTGGCCTCCTTGACCTTCTCCCCGCGGTAGTCGTAGAGCGCCCGCACCTTGCCCGAGGCGTCCCCGGCGACCGCGGCATCGCCCACGCGCAGCGTCCCACGGTGTACGAGAACCGTCGCCACGGGACCGCGCCCCACGTCGAGCCGCGACTCGATCACGACTCCCGAGGCTTCGGCGCCGGGATTAGCCCGAAGGTCGAGCTCCGCGTCCGCGACGAGCAGGATCTTCTCCAGGAGATCGTCGAGATTCTCCTTCTGCTTCGCCGACACGGCGGAGAACTGGGTCGTTCCGCCCCAGTCCTCGGGCTGCAGCCCTTCCGTGGCCAGCTCGCTCTTCACACGGTCGACGTTCGCATCGGGTATGTCCATCTTGTTGACCGCTACGACGATCGGCACCTGGGCCGCGCGTGCGTGGGAGATCGACTCTTTCGTCTGCGGCATGACGCCGTCGTCGGCGGCCACCACGAGCACCGCGACATCGGTGACCTTCGCGCCGCGCGCGCGCATCGCGGTGAACGCCTCGTGCCCCGGTGTGTCCAGGAAGGTGATGCGACGTCCGTCGACCTCGGCCTGGTAGGCGCCGATGTGCTGCGTGATCCCGCCCGCCTCGGTGTCGACGACTGACGTTTCGCGGATCGCGTCGAGCAGCGTCGTCTTCCCGTGGTCGACGTGTCCCATGATCGTGACGACCGGCGGCCGTGGCATGAGGCTTTCCTCGCTGTCGTCGTATTCGGCGGGCTCCAGTTCTTCCTCGGCGGCATGCTTGATCGTGATCTCCCGCTCGAGCTCGGATCCGATGACCAAGAGCTCCTCGTCGGACAGCGACTGTGTCGCGGTGCGCATCTCACCGAGCGCCATGAGAATCTTGATGAGCTCCGGCATGGGAACGCCGAGCGCCTGGGAGAGGTCCTTGACCGTGACCCCCGACTCGACGGTCACCGGTCCCGTCGGGGGCGGCGCCGGCGCCTGGCGAGGCTGCGGTGGAGCGCTCGAGCGATCGCGCGCCTGGCGTCCCTGGCTGCGCCCTCCCCCACCTTCGATGACGACGCGCCGCTTGCGCCCGCCCGGGCCGCCGCCACGCGGGCGGATAGGGCGATTCGGTCCCTTTCGTCCGTCGGCCATCAGAGCGTCAGTGTAGTGGGATCGTGGTTGTCATCAGGAACGTGGAGCCGGCACTAGGCGCCGTTCTCGGCCTCCTCCGCCTCCGGCGTCGCTTCGGCCTCGGCTTCGATCTCGACATCCTCGGCAGCAACCTCGCCCTCGGCGACTGCGCTCGCCGCGACGACCTCCTCGCCGTCCTCGGCGACCGCATCCTCAGCTGCGCCCTCGGTCGCGGTGAGCGCCTGGTGCGCGGGAACTCCGCAGTACCGCGTCCCAGGGAGAGCTGCATTCGGGCACCGCTTCCCGTTCGAGAGAACCGCGGCGCACCGTCCCGAGTACTCCTCGTCGTCCTCCGCGCCCGCATAGGCGGCCTCGGCCTCGGCCTGCGCGAACTCCTGCTCCGACTGGATGTCGATCTTCCAGCCGGTGAGGCGCGTCGCGAGCCGGGCGTTCAAACCCTCCTTGCCGATCGCGAGCGCGAGCTGGTCGTTCGGCACGATGACCGTGGCCTCGCGCGTCTCGTCGTCGATGTAGACCTCGCGCACGCGTGCGGGTGAGAGCGCCTTGGCGACGAATCGGGCCGGCTCGGTGTTCCAGGGGATGATGTCGATCTTCTCGCCGCGAAGCTCGGAGACGACCATCCTCACGCGCGACCCGCGCGGCCCGACGCAGGCGCCCACGGGGTCCACTCCCTGCATGTGCGACTCGACCGCGATCTTGGCGCGGTAGCCCGGCTCGCGCGCGACCCCGCGAATCTCGACGAGCCCGTCTGCGATCTCGGGAACCTCGAGCTCGAAGAGGGCGCGGATCAGCTCTTGATCGCGGCGCGAGAGGATCACCTGCGGGCCCTTCGTGCCCGAGCGCACCTCGGCGATGACGGCCTTGATCCGGCTTCCCTGCTCGTAGCGCTCGCCGTCGACCTGCTCCGAGCGCGGCAGGAGCGCCTCGACGCGGCCGAGGTCGACGAGCACGTTGTTGCGGTCGCCGGCCTGCTGCACGATGCCGGTCACGACCTCGCCCTGGCGGTCGACGTACTCGTCGTACATGATCGCGCGCTCGGCCTCGCGAATCCGCTGCTGGATGACCTGCTTGGCGGTCTGGGCGGCAATCCGGCCGAAGTTGTCCGGCGTCACGTCCGTGCGAACGATCTGATCGGGCGGCACCTGCGACCAGTCGAGCTCGAGATCGTCGTCCGCGACGAGCGTGTGCTGACGCTCTCCGGTCTCCTCCTCGATCTGCTCGAGCTCGGCGATACGCGCCTCCCGGGCCTCGTCGAGGAGACGAATCTCGATGTCCGCCGGAATCTCGATGCCGTACACGCGGAACTCGCCGTCGCCGCCGAGCTTCACCTCCGCATGGCGCGTGGCGCCCGGAGTCTTCTTGAACGCGGCTCTGAGCGCGTCCTCGAGAGCGGTGATGAGGACGCCTTCGTCGATCCCCTTCTCCTTCTCGATGATCTGAATGCCTTCGATGATCTCCTGGCTCATGTCGTCAACCCCTCGTCGATCAGATTGCCCCGGACGATCGCGTCGTACGGGATTCGCAGCGAATTCGCCTCCGCAGTCTCGACGGTGACCGCGTCTTCGGCCGCGTCCGTGACGACGCCGCGGACCCGGTTTCGTCCGTCGATCTTGCTCTCGGTGCGCACCGACACACGGCGCCCGACCGCCGACGCGAAGTGAGCCGGCTTGCGCAGCGGCCGCTCCGGTCCTGGAGAGGACACGTCGACCGTGTAGTCGGATCGGTAGGCCTCGAGAACGCGCGTCACCCGTTCACAGAGGGCGTGGTCGACGCCCTTGGGGTGATCCACGTAGACGCAGAACCGGCTCGGTGAGAGAAGCTCGACCGCGAGGACCTCGACTCCCGGCAGGCGCTGCTCGACCGCCGGCGCGATCTCCTCCTGCAGGGTTCGTTCACGTACGTAGGTGGCCGTCAATCGCGCTCCCTCATAAAAAATGGGCGCCGGGCGCCCATTTCTCCAAACCGGTGAAATGTGGTGAAAGAAGGATAGCACCGTCCGCCCCTCCTTGGCCTTAGGGGGCGCGCGCCACTTTTGCGAAGCGGAGCGATGATGTGCTCGTGCGATACGCCGTCGCGGGATACGTAATCTCCGTCACGTCGCTCTTCTGGGCACTCTCGCTCCTGTGGGAAGCCGGCCATGTACATGTCGAGTGCACGCCACTGGACAGGCGTAACCTCGATGCCGGGTACAGCTGCGATACGACCGTCGTACGCGAATGGGTCCAGCTCGGGTTGGCTGTCCTCGTAGCGGCTCTGGGCTTGACGGTCGGATTCAGGCTCGCCCGTCGAGCTCGCGATTCACGTCCGGACCTGCTTTTAGGACGATGGTCACGGGGCCGTCATTGACCAGCGCAACGGCCATCCGTGCGCCGAACACGCCTCGAGCCACGCGCACGCCCTCGCCCCTGAGCGCCGCGCAGAACGTTTCGTACATTGGCTCGGCGCGTTCGGGCGACGCAGCGTCTGTGAAGCTCGGCCGGTTTCCCTTCTTCGTGTCCGCGATGAGCGTGAACTGGCTCACGACGAGCGCCTCGCCACCAATGTCGAGCAGCGATCGGTCGAAGCGTCCTTCCTCGTTTTCGAAGATGCGAAGCAGCGCGACCTTCCGCGCCAGGGCCCGTGCTCGATCCTCGGTATCGCCGTTCGCCACGCCGAGAAGGACGAGAAGTCCTGCTCCACACACCGCGACGACGTCTTCCTCGACGGCCACGGACGCCTCGCGAACACGCTGCACGACTGCGCGCATGGCCTGATTCTCCCTCCGGTAAAGCATCTGCGCGAATCGGCCGATAGAACACGCGATGGAAGCCGCACAACATCCCTGGCCCGCGCTCGGGGTGCTGCTCGTACGTGACGGGCTCGTCTCGAAGGACGAGCTCCAAGAGATCCTCGTGGAGCAGCACGACGAACGGCACAAGCGGATCTCCGGCCATCAGCTCGGCGAGCTTCTCGTCGCGCGAGGGACCGTGACGCCCACGCAGATCGCGCGACTCGTTGCCGAGCAGTACGAGCTTCCGTTCCTCGAGCTCGAGGTCAACGACCTCGACGTGCAGGTGGCGCGCGTTCTCGAAAGGGAGATCTCCGAGCGGCTCGGCGCGATCCCCGTCACTCACAAGCCGGACGGCTCGTATGTCCTCGCGATCGCCGACCCCTCGACGGTGCTCTTCTCCGACGAGCTTCGCCGTGCCCTCGGTTCCGCAACGCACTTCACCGTTGTCGGCCCCGAGGCGATCGAGGCCGCGCTCGCATTCGTCTGGGAAGGGCGTGCGCACGTAGTCCCGGAAACGGTCGAGCCGCCGGACGCCGAGGCGCTCGGCGTCGTCGTCGAGCTCCACCCGGTGGAGTCAATCGCGAGCGCGACGGGAGCCCCAGCGGCCCAGGCGCACGCCGGCCCGCCGCTCGGCGCTCTGCTCCTGCGCGAAGGACTCGTCACAGAGGATCAGCTCGATCAAGCGCTCGCGCAGCAGAGTCTCTCGACGAGCTGGCGTCTCGGAGAGATCCTCGTCGATCGCGGCGTCGTCACGACGGCTGTGGTCGCGCGGATGATCGCCGAGCAGTACGAGCTTCCCTACTACGAGCTCGAGCTGCTTCGCGTCGATCCCGCCGTGGCAACTCTTCTTCCCCGAGACATCGCACGGACGTTTCCTGCGGTTCCGGTCGCCGTGTTTCCCGATGGGACGATCGAGCTCGCGATTGCGGACCCGGCCAACTTCTCGTCCTCGGACGAGCTCCGCAGCGCTCTCGATGCCCCGCTCACCCTCGTGGTCGCCGCGCCGGATGCGATCGAAGCGCTCATCGACGCGAGCCATACGGCGATGACCGCGGTGGAGGAGGAGCGCAGCGAGGAGCCGGAGTGGCACGACTCTGCGTCGTCGCCCGTCGAGCCCGAGGCCGCGCTCGAGGCGCCGGCGACGCTCGAGTACCTCGAGCACGTCGCCGAAGCGCACGAGCTGCCCGAGTACGTGGTCGACTTCCCCGCAACTCCCGCGACAGACTTCCAGTTCGCTCCGGCCGACCCGCCGACGTTCGACCACCAGGCGCCGGAAACGGTCGACCTGGACGCGGACGTCAACCACCAGCCGGAATTCTTTACCGAGCCCATGGCCGTCGACGAGCCCCAGGTGCTCGGAGACGCGCCCGCAGACGAGCCGTTCGCGGTCGAGGAGCACGTCGACTCCTTCGCTACCTGGCCGGCCGAGCTGCGCGTCGCCGACCCGATCGAGGTCGCGGCGCCCGGGGACCAGAGCAACGACGCGTCGGAGACGAACGAGGCCGTTGCCGAGGAGCTGACGGCCGCTCTTCTCGCCGAGGTCGGCGAGAGCTACGACTCCTCTGAGCCGGAGTACCACTCCGCAAACGAAGACTGGTTCGCACGCAGCGAGGTCGAGCAGACCGAGGACACGGCGGTCACCGAAGCCGCTGTCGAGATGACCGAGCCCGAGGCCGCGCCGAGCGTCGCGGAGGTGGGCGGGTCCACGTCCGAGAGCGATGACCCGCGCACGCCGGATCGTTTCCCGAGCGAAGACTGGTTCGCGCTCGGCGAGGACGATGCAGAGGACACCGCGGTGCGGGAAGCCGTCGTCGAGCCGGCTGAGCCCGCGGCGACGCTATCCCTCGTCGAGCCGCCCACACCGAGACTCGTATACGAGGCGCCTACCCCGCCCGATGAGCTCGTGGTCGACGATCCAGCAGCCTCCGCGCCGGACCTGGACTCGGCAATCGACGAGGTTGTCGCCCTCGGCGCGTCGGCCATCCACTTCTCACCGCAGGGCGACTGGCACACGGTTCGCGCGCGGATCGACGGTCTCGTGCGCGACCTCGGTGTCGTCGCCAGCGAGGACATAGCTGCGCTCATCGAGCGCGTCGGCGCATCGGCCGCCGTGCGCGTCGACGTGGTTCCCACCAAGCAGGGCGACAAGTTCATCCTCTTCCCGCGCGAGCAGGCGGGCGCACCGCGAACGCTGGGTGAGCTCGGCCTGACCGGCGAAGCGACGGAGACTCTCCGATCCGCGCTTGCACTGCCGTCCGGCGCGATCGTCGTGTGCGGCCCCGTGGGAAGCGGCACGACCACGACCCTCTACGCCTCGCTCGAAGCTTTCGCGACACCCGAGCGTGTCGTCGCGTCGATCGAGGATCCGGTCGAGCGCGTGCTCGAAGGCGTCGACCAGATAGAGGTCGACGAAGGTCAGGGAGTCACATTCGCAAGCGGCCTGCACACGCTTCTCACGACCGACTGCGACGGTGTGCTCGTGGGTGACGTCCGCGATCCGGAGACCGCCGGCATCGCGATTCAGGCGGCGCTCGACGGTCGCTACGTCCTCGCGGGTGTTCGGGCGCCGAGCGCTGCCACCGCGATCCTTCGACTCGCCACGATGCACGTCGATCCCCACGTCCTCGGCGCAGCCGTCACCCACGTGGTCGCCCAGCGGCTGGTCCGGCGAATCTGCGCCGATTGCCGAGAGACGTATTACGCCTCGGAGCCCGAGCTCGCCGAGCTCGGACAGCTCGACGAGCGCAGCGGCCCCCGCCTGCTGGCCCGCGGTCGAGGCTGCGAAGCGTGTGACGGAACGGGCTTTCGCGGCCGGACCGGGCTCTTCGAGATCCTCACCGTGACCGAGGAGATTCGCACGCTCGTAGCCGACCGAGCGGCCGAGGAGGCGATCCAGCGCGCCGCGGTCGCCGCAGGAATGCGAACGCTGCGCGACGAGGGCGTCCGTCTCTGCCTCGAGGGCGTCACCACGGCCCAAGAGATCCAGCGGGTCCTCGGCGCCGAGCGCTAGCTAGCTTCCGTCCAGAGACTCGCCTTCGCTGCTCGTACGGGGACGCAGCGAGCGGGCGATCTTGATGTGCGGTGTCGCTTCCTCGCGTCGCCCCTGGTTGACGAGCGCCCGACCCAGGGCATAGTGCGCGAACTCGTCCGCGGGAGCGAGCTCGACGAGCGCGCGGAACTCGGCCTCGGCCTCCCCCCAGCGGCCGATGCGGAAGTACGCGATCCCGAGCGCTTCGCGGATCGAGCGCGACGTGGGCTCGCGCCGCTTCGCTTTCTCGAGCGGAACGGTCGCCTGCGCAGGCATTCCGCTTCGCAGGTGCTTGCGTCCGAGCTGGAAGAGATCGTAGGTCTCAGTCAAGGCGCGTAGCGCCTGTCCGCGCAGCGGTCCGAGGAAGGGGTCTGGGGAAGGCGCGGAAGCGCCTGTCCGCGGAGCGGTCCGTGGAGGGGGTCTGGGGGAACCGGGAGGTTTCCCCAGCAGCACCACAAACTGCGATGACGCTCAACCCGCGACACCCCCGCGGAGAGACCGCAGCGAGACGAAGCCGCGAGCTCGCGCCCACACCGACAGCTCGCGCCGCGCGCTCCGAAGGAGCGACCGAAGCTCCTTCCGTGCGCGCGAGGCGCCGGCTTGCGCTTGCCCCGGAGGGCCGAAGCGAGCACGGCCTGCGGCGTTCGTGAAGGGGCGTCCGTCAAGGCCCAGCTCCTCGTGCACAGCGCGCTGGAGTGCCTGCAACGTCGTCCCCGGCGCGATCGCAACCCCCTGGTCTCGCAGGAATCCCTCGAGCTCGCGCCTACTCGCTGTCGCGGAACGACGCGGGTCTCTCGTCGCGTAGCGAGCACGGCGAATGCCGCTCTTGCCGATCCCGACTCCGAGCGCCCATAAGGCGCCGAGCAGCAAGGCGATTGCGAAGAGCGACGGTGGAGGCCCCTCGACCCCGGTGCTCGATCCGAGATCGGCGCTGTCCGGGAGCGGCCGATCTCTGGTGGGGAGCGATCCGGTCAGCTCGCCTCGGCGAAGCGCCGCGACGGCCTCCTCGGAATTGGATGCGTACGAATACCGGCCACCGAACGTTCCACGCCCAGGCGTCGGATCGAACGGGACCCACCCGAGCCCGCGGAACCAGACCTCGACCCACGCGTGCGCTTCGTGATCCGTGACGATCCACTTGCCGTCGTCGTCCCTCGTGCCGCTCGTGAACCCGACCGCGACCCGTGCGGGGATGCCGAGCATGCGAAGCATCGCCGCCATCGCCCCGGCGAAGTGCTGGCAGTATCCGGCGCGGGTGCGAGTCACGAACGCGACGAGCGGCGCGTGCTTCACGCGCGGAGGCGACTCGTCGTAGCGAAAGCCGCCGCTCTGCCTGAACCACGACTCGAGCGCCAGTACCGCCGCGTACGGCGACCGCGCGTCCCCCGCGACCCTGCGCGCAAGGGCGTACATCGGGCGATGGCGGGCGAAGGCCACATACGACGGGTCGGCGAAGAGCGCCTCGACGATCCTCTCGCGACTCGGAGCGCCGAACACCGGAAAGTGGCGTGTATCGACCTCGAGGAACCGCAGAGCCACCGTCGGATACCGCGGACCAGCCGCGCTCAAGGCCGCCGGAGCGGGATCCGGCGCGTAGCTCCACACGCGATAGCTCTTCCCCGCGCCGACCGGGTCGCGCGCCCGCAGGACGCCACCCGAGAGCTGGAAGACCGGGCCGAGCCGCGGCCCGTCGAGGGCGACCGGGGTGCCCGCCGCGACGACATGGTCGTCGACCAGCGCTTCCACCTCGACGCGCTGCTCGAGCCAGTTCGCCGGCCGCAGCGCGCGCGGCGGTAACAGCCGCCCGGACGGCAGCGGCCGTGAGTCGCCCTCCACCTTGCCGAGCCAGTCCAGCTGCTCGAACCAACGGTCGTCGGTGAACAGCTCGAGCGTCGATGCCCGCCAATACCGGGGCTCCTCCGGGCCTTCGATTCTCAAGACGACCGTCTTCTGGTCGGGGAAGCGGAGTCCGTCGTAGTTCGAGTCCCACGCGAAGCGCACGCTCGTGGCCTGCTGGGTCGCGCCGCGAATGTCCCAGGCCTCCCAGTTCAGAACGGACTCCCTCGCAATCGTCGTGGCGGACGACGCCACCGTGGCTCCGCCCACGAGGATCGTCGCGGTCGCAAAGCCGGCGATCAGCGCTGGGGTCGAGCGCGCGCGAAGAACCAGCGGAATCGAGAGCGCGGCTGCAAGCGCCAACGCCCCGATGGCGAGGGTCTGGCCGCTGACGAGCGTCGCGGGCCACCCCGCTCCCGCGACTGTCACGGCGGCCGCGCCGACGGGTCTTCGCGCGGAGACGAGAAGGCCCGTCGCCAGGATGAACGCGAAGGCTCCGCAGACGACGAGTGCGTGCATCTCGGGATTGCGTGCGGGCTCGAACGGCAGCAGAACGGCGTAGAAGTCGGTTATCCCCCGACCTACGGCCGCTGCGACGGGAGCGAGGACGCGCTCGTCTCGGTACGGCAGCAGCTCCCACGGCTGGGCGCCGAACGCGATCCAGGCGGCACCGACTCCGCCGGCGACGGCCGCCATGGTCCGGCGCCTTCCAGCCGGCAGAAGCAGCGGACACAACGCGAGGACGGCCACCGCCACAGCCTCGAGGGCCTGCCGCGGATGCTCGAGACGAAGCCACGACGCGCAGATGACGAGCGCCGGCAGAAGGCTCGCGACGAGGCTCCTACCCATGAGCGGCCGCCCCGACTCTGCGAACGCCGAGAACCTCGGCGAGGTCGTCCCCCTGTCGCACGACGGCAAGCGGGATTCCGCTCGCAGACAGACGAAGCGCGCCGGGGTCGGCCCGCGTCGGACGCGACGCCCAGCTCGGCGCGTCGATCCAGACGACCGACACGAGCCGCCGCGCCGCGAGCCCGAGCAGAGCCGCGACAGCCCCGGGCTCGAGCATCGACGTCACGATCACGAGCTCGCCGGCTCTCGCGACGGGCGCGTGGTCGAAGCTCAATGACCTCGCCAGCCCGTATCTGGCATCGGCCTCGGCTGCAGCGAGCGTGCCCAATGCCGCGCTGAAGTCCGACTCACCAGTGCGCACTGGCACGACGGCTCGAGCCGAGCCGGTGGTCATCAACGTCGCATTCCGCCCCCGCAGCACGTACGCGCGGAGAACCGAGCCGGCAGCGCGGACGGCGGCGTCGAAGCTGGAGTCAGGGGGCGTCCCCGCGGAACCGGCCGGATCGCAGTCGAGCAGCACCACCACGCTGTCGCGCGGCGACTCCTCGAGCTCCTTCACCATCAGCTGGCCGCGTCGGGCAGTCGTGGGCCAATGCACGCGGCGCAGCGACTCGCCTTGCTCGTACTCGCGGACAGAGTGAAAGTCGAACCCGGCCGAGCGCCGCAGCAGAAGCCTCCGACCGTCGGAACCGGCGCGCCCCGCGTCGCTGAACAGGCCGTCGAGCACGACCAGCCGCGGATGGACGACCACCGCCGTCGAGGAGAAGCTCGTGGAGGCGACGACCGACTCGATCCCCAGCAGGTCTCCGAGGACGAGCTTCGCATCCGCCAGCGGGAAGCTCCCGCGAGCGAGCATTCCGAGCTCGAGAGCTCCCCGCGCGACCCTCCCGTGCCCGCGCAGGCGGCACGCCACCGATCCGAGGCGACCGAGAGATCCGTAGACGACCATCGAGCCGACCGGCACTCGGGAGTCACGTCGCACGCCGAACGTGAGTGTCACGCTGTCGCCCTCGACGGCCGGCGCCGGTGCGACGACCGACGTCACCGTGACGTGGCCTCGAACGAGCCCCGACCACACTCGGGTCACTCCAGCGGCCAGGAGAAGCCCGACTCCCACGACCCCGAGCGGCCGCGAGCCGAATGCGACGGCTGCGACCATGACTCCTGCGCCGAGCGCGAATGCGCTTCCCCAGCGCCTCATGGGCCGACCTCGGCCGATGAGCGTGGAGGGACGTGGGGAACCGGGAGGTTTCCCACGTCTTCAAGAAGAAGGGGGCTTCGCGGTGGGAAACATGTTTTCCGTTCGCCGTTTCGCTGGCGAACGCGCGCCGAAGGCGAGCGTCTCATGGGCCGGCTCCGCTCATGCCGGGACCGGAATCTCCGTCAGCGCCTCCTCGACCGCTTCCTCGGCGGCGAGCCCGGTCGCCCGCGACTCCGGGCCGACGATGAGCCGGTGAGCAAGGACGGGCGCCGCGACGGCCTGGACGTCCTCGGGAAGGACGAAATCGCGTGCCGCCGAGACGGCGCGCGCCTTGGCCATTCGCAGCAGGGCGATGCCTGCCCGCGGACTTGCTCCGAGAGCGAGCCTCGCGCTGGCGCGCGTGTGGCGGAGGATCTTGACCACGTACTCCCCCACGCTCTCCTCCACGTAGACCTCGCGCGCCGCGACGATGGCCGCGAGGACGTCCGCCCGATCGGCTACCGCCGCGAGCCGGTCGAGTGGCGGCGCCGTCGTCTGCTCGGCGAGCATGCGCGCCTCCTCTCCCAGCGGCGGATACCCGAGCGAGAGGCGTGCCGTGAAGCGATCGAGTTGCGCCTCCGGAAGCGGATACGTCCCTTCGTACTCGATCGGGTTCTGCGTCGCCATGACGAAGAACGGCAGCTCCAGGGCGTACGTCGTGCCGTCGATCGTGACCTGCGACTCCTGCATGGCTTCGAGCAGCGCCGATTGGGTCTTGGGCGAGGCGCGGTTGATCTCGTCGACGAGGAGGACGTTGGCGAAGACCGGCCCTGGCTTGAACTCGAACTCGTTCGCCCGCTGGTTGAAGACGTTCACGCCGGTGACGTCGGTCGGGAGCAGATCGGGTGTGAACTGCAGCCTCGAGAACGAGAGGTGCAACGAGCGGGCCAGCGACTTCGCGAGCATCGTCTTCCCCACTCCGGGAAAGTCCTCGATGATCAGATGCCCCTCGGCGACAAGGCAGAGCACGCACAGCTCGAGCGTCGCGCGGGGGGCCTTGACTGCCAGCTCGAGGTTGGAGACGACCCGCGCCACGACGTCCGCCGCGCCGGCAGGCGCAAGGGCTTCGCCCGCACGCGCGGCGTCGGTCATCGCTTCGAGAGCACCCGCTCGACCTCGTCGAGCACCGCGGCCGCCACGAGCTGTTTCGATGCTTTCGCCACCTCGCGCTCTCCGTCCTCGGAGACCACGACGACCTCGTTGTCGGGAGCGTCGAAGCCGATGTCCGAGCGACTCACGTCGTTGAACACGAACAGATCTGCATTCTTGGCGCGACGCTTCTCGCGCGCCCGCTCGAGCCCGGAGCCCGCGCCGTCCGCAGCGAAGCCGACGAGCACCTGACCGGGGCGCCTGGCGCCGCCCAGCATGCCCAGGACGTCGTTCGTCGGCACGAGCTCGACCGTCCAGGGCGTGCCGTCCTTCGGACGCTTCGTCGCCAAGGGAGTCGGAAGCCGATAGTCGGCCACCGCGGCGGCCATCACGATCACGTCCGCATCAGCGCGCGCGAGCGCCTCCCGTTCGAGGTCGGCCGCGGTCGGCGTCTCCACCACGGTGACCCCTGGAGGAGTTGGGACCGCGACGTTCGCGGTGAGCAGGGT
>JBOHBA010000162.1:0-9001 GCA_050698095.1 Gaiellaceae bacterium | reverse complement strand
CGTCGAGCAAGATCGCCCCGGCTCCGGTCTTCGTCACCTTCCTCACCGGGCAGCCGAAGTTGATGTCGACGAGGTCGGCGCCGGCCGCCGCGACCATCCGCGCGGCCTCGGCCATGAGAGCGGGCTCCGACCCGAAGATCTGCACCGCCAGCGGGTGCTCGTCGGAGGCGATGCGCAGGAAGCCGAGCGTCCGCTCGTTCCCGTGGTTCAGGCCCGCGCAGCTGACCATCTCCGAGCAGACGAGGCCCGCACCGAAGCGCCGGCCCTGCCGTCGGAACGCCTGCACGCTGACGCCGGCCATCGGCGCGAGCACGAGGCGCGTCGACACCTCGACGTCGCGGATCCACCAAGGCGTGCGAAGGTCGATTCCCACGTTCCCGGGATGGTAGTTGCGGGCTGTTGACGGGTGTCCTCGGGCACAGCTACCATTCCGGGCCGTTCGAGGGCCGGGGGGCCCCCGGAAAACCGTCTCTGGAGGCGTTTCGTGAAGGATGTGATCCTCACTCCTGAGGGCTACGAGCAGCTGAGGCGAGAGCTCGACCACCTGCGGACGGCAAAGCGCCGCGAGATCGCCGAGCGCATAGCCGCTGCCCGCGAGTTCGGCGAGATCGCCGAGAACGCGGAGTACGACGACGCGAAGAACGAGCAGATGATGCTCGAGCACCGCATCGCGCAGCTCGAGGAGAGGCTCGTCAACGCGCGCTTGATCGACACGAAGCGCGTCGACACGAGCGTCGTCTCGATCGGCTCGGTCGTGCGCCTCCGTGACGTCGATGCCAAGGAGACTGTGGAGTACTTCATTGTCGGCTCCGCCGAGGCGAATCCGGCCGAACGGAAGCTCTCGAACGAGTCGCCGGTCGGGAAGGCGATCATCGGGCGCAAGAAGGGAGAGACCGTCGAGGTCATCACCCCGCGCGGCTCGAAGGTGAAGTTCAAGATCATGGAGATCAAGGCCGCGTAGCGCGCTCGTCCGGGCGTCGGCTCAGCATGGCGCTGAGATGAGCACGCTCTTCCCCCTCGGCCTCGAAGGAGCCGATCTCGTTCTTGGTGTTGCCGCCTTCGCGACCTGCGCGGTGTGGCTCCTCGCCGCGGGTGTTGTCTTCCTCGCGCGCCGTCCGCCCGAGCCGGAAGTCGGTCCGCGCACGCTCGATCTCGGGCCCGAGCCGCCCGCGGTCGCGAACTTCCTCGCCAGCCGTTTCAGGGTCACCGACGAGGCGGTGCCTGCGACGCTGATCGATCTCGCGGCTCGGAACGTCGTCGACATCGAGCAGCGTGGCCCGGACGTGTTCTTCGTGCGGCTGCGATCGTCGGTCGACGAGCCGCTGACGGCCTACGAGCGCCGCGTCCTCGACCATCTGCGAAAGCACGCGAGCGACGATGTCGTCCCCGCCGAGGCGCTGACCACTGGGCCACAGGAGGAGTCGAAGCGCTGGGGACGCGGCTTTCGGAACGAGGTCGTCGCCGATGCCCAGAGACTTGGGCTGTCGCGCGATGCTCTCGGCGGGCCGATCTTCACCGCCCTCTCGGCAGCTGCGCTGATCCCGTCGCTTCTGACCTGGGCGGTGTGGGAGTTCGAGCCGGGCGCGGGAGTGTTCTTCGCGGCGCTCGCTCTTCTCGGCTGGATCAAGGCTCGGCATCCGCAGCGCGAGACGCCTGCGGGAATGGACGCGGCATCCCGCTGGCTCGGGGTGCGGGCCGAGCTGGCCGAGAACCCCGTCTTCGCGACCCACTCGCCACTCGAGGTCGAGCTCTGGGACCGGTTGCTCGCCTACGGGGCTGCGCTCGGCGTTGCGGCAGGCGCCAGCCGGCCGCTGCCGATGGGGGTCGAGTCGGACACGCACACCTGGAGCGCATCTAGCGGCCGCTGGCGACCCGTGCGGATCGCGTATCCGCGCATCTGGCCACCGGGCTGGGGAGCGCACCCGCTGCTTGCGCTCGCCGTAGGGCTTGCAGTGGCCGTCGGCTCTGGCCTCGTTCTGTACACCGTGGGGCCGTCGCTCTTCGGCGCGGGTGCGATCGAAGCGGTGATCCTCCTCGTCGTTTGCGCCGCCGTGATCGTGGGCGTGGCGGTCGTCCTGATGGCGGGAGCCGACTGGAAGACCGCGGTCGAAGTCACGGGACCGATCCTTCGCCTGCGTGCGTTCGGCGACGACGAGAAGCGGCGCTACTACGTTGCCGTCGACGACGGTTCCTCCGCGGTGATTCGAGCGTTCCGCGTGAAGGCACGCCAGTACACGGGTCTCGAGCAGGGCGAGCTCGTGACCGTGCATGCCACGAAGAACCTCGCCCACGTCCAGTGGATCATGCATGCGGGGCCCGAGGGGGCCGTCTCGGCCGACCCCCTCGGACGTGCGCGCTAGCGCTTGCTGACGTAGCCCTCCATCCGGAATATGACGATGCCCTTGGGGGTGCCCACTGCTGCGAAGCCGCCACCTCCGGTGTATCCGGCATAGACACCGTCGCGGCCTGAGAACGACCACGTGCCGATGTCCGCGCTGTAGCTCAGGCCGGCGGGGTGGCTCCGCACGTTCTCCTTCAGTGCGATCGTGCCGCGTTTGCCGGACAGGGTGTCGCCGCCGACGAGCGGTGTGACGCTCTGCCCGTTCCTGATGACCGCAGGTTTCGCGTTGCCGGTGCCTGTGCCCCGCCCCGCGTCGGATGAGAGCTCTCCCTTGGAGAGTGGGATGAGCGTCCAGGCGCTCTTGCCGGTCGTGACGTTGAACCTGCCCTCGATCGCGATCCGCTGCTTGGTCGCCGAAGGTGCACCCACCGCGACCGAGACAACTGCCACGGCAAGGAGTCCGGAGACACTCACCGTTAGTGCCGTCTGGTGCCACTTCATGTTCGAGCCCCTTTCTTCGTGGGCCGCCCTGCGCGGCTCCTCGAGTAGACGATCCGCGGTGGCGCTCACGACCCGCCCATTTGCGGTCACGGTGCGGTAATGGAGAATGGGCGCCGGCGTTCAGCCCCACAGATCGGAGGGCAGTGGAAGTCAGGATCCTGGGCCCGCTCGAAGTCTGGGCCAACGATCGTGCGGTCGAGCTCGGGGCGGGCAGGCAGCGCGCACTTCTCGCGTTGCTGGCGCTACACGCGAACCACGTCGTCTCCAGCGACCGCCTGATCGAGGAGCTGTGGGAGGGAGCGCCTCCACCGACTGCGCCGAAGGCGCTCCAGAACCTCGTCTCTCAGCTCCGCAGGCTTCTGGGCAGCGATACCATCGTCACGCACTCCCCCGGTTACAGGCTTCAGTTGTCACCCGACCAGCTGGATGTGGCGCGGTTCGAGCGTCTGGCGGAGGCGGGCCGGACTGCACTCGCGAACGACCCGGAGCGCGCAGCAAAAGCGCTTCGGGAGGCCCTTGCGCTGTGGCGCGGTCCCGCTCTCGCCGACTTCGCCTACGAGCGCTTCGCCCAGGCCGAGATCGCCCGACTCGACGAGCTCAGGCTCGGTGCGATCGAGGACCGAGTCGAAGGCGACCTTGCGACGGGGCACGGCCAGGATCTCGTGGCCGAGCTCGAGGGGCTCGTGACTGCGCATCCACTCCGGGAGCGGATCCGCGGTGCGCTCATGCTTGCCCTGTACAGGAGCGGTCGCCAGGCGGACGCGCTGGCTACGTATCGCGAGGGGAGAGTCGTCCTCCGGGACGAGCTCGGGCTCGAGCCAGGCGTTGCCCTGCGCGAGCTCGAGCAGGCGATTCTGAATCAGGATCCCTCCCTCGGTCAGCCGCCGAAGCTGCGCCGGCCGCTGCGACGTGGCCGGCGCGGCGGCGTTGCAATCGGCGCAGCGGCACTCCTTGCGGTCATCGCCGTCGGGGCCGTGGTCGCCGGTCTCAGGGGCGCCGACGGGTCGCCGAACGTTTCTCCGAACTCGGTCGTGAAGATCGACTCCGAGACGAACGAGGTCGTTGCCGCCATCCCCGTCGGACGAGATCCTGGTCAGGTCGAGGTCGTCGGGGAGTACGTGTTCGTCGCCAGCGAGGTGGACAAGACGCTCACACGGATCGCCGCTGGAACCGGTGAAGTCACGACTTCAGGGACCGCCGGCGCCGACCTCGGCCTCGCCGGCGCGGGAGACAGGTTCGTGTGGGCGACGAGCGTGAGCCGTGCCGAAGTGTCACGGATCGATGCGGAGAGCCTCTCTCAGATCGACCGGGTCGCGCTTCCCCGTGATCTCGCCCTCGCATTCGTGGAGGTCGGCGGGGGCTCGCTGTGGGTGTCGCACTATCCGACCCCCGCGGTATCGCGGTACCGCCTGAGGACACTCGCGCTCGAACGCCGGTACGCGTTCAGCTTCGTCGAGACGCCGGTCGAGATCGCCTACGGGTACGGAGCTGCCTGGGTCGGGCTCGGCTCGGGTGCCCTGCTTCGGATAGACGGCCGCGACGGAAGCACCCGTGAGATCCCAGTCGGTGACACGCCGAGCGACCCGGTGACCGGCTTTGGTTCGGTCTGGGTGGCCACGTTCGGCGACCGTGCTCTTTGGCGTGTCGACGCCTTCGCCGAGAAAATCCAGTCGACCGTCCGCGTCGGCAGGGCACCATTCGGCGTGGCGACCGGCGCCGGGTCGGTCTGGGTGACGAATCACTGCGACGGCACCGTCTCGCGCGTCGACCCGGCCAGCGACAGCGTGGTCGCGACGATCGAGACCGGTCACTTCCCGCGCTGGCTCGCAGTCGGTCACGGGCATGTCTGGGTCGGCATCGGCGCCAAGCCCTACGACATCGGAGATCCGAACTACTGCGATTAGACTCGGCCGCGATGGCGGCGCCGAAGCGGTTTCCGGATCGAGACGCCATCGCGGACGTTCGCACCGCGACCGAGCAGCTCGAGGACGGGGGGCACCTCGACGAGACGCGGCGCCTCGCCGGGCGCGTCATGGCGCGGCGCGAGATGGGAAAGCTCGTGTTTCTCGACCTCGTCGACCGCTCAGGCCGCGTCCAGCTCATGTGCGACACCGGGCGCATCGGCGACGTGGATGTGCATCTCGGCGACGTCGTCGGTGTTGCGGGGAGGCCGGCAAAGTCGCGCCGTGGTGAGCCCTCGCTCGCCGTCGACGAGCTGACCGTTCTCGCTCAAAACGAGAGCCCGCTCCCCGACACGTTCCATGGACTCACGGACACGGAGACGCGGTATCGCAAGCGCCACCTGGACCTCTTGATGAACCAGGAGTCGCGCGCGCTCTTCCTGCTCCGCACGCGCGTCGTCACGGCGATTCGCCGCTACCTCGACGACGAGGGCTTCGTGGAGGTCGAGACGCCCGTCCTCCAGCCGCGCTACGGCGGCGCTTTCGCGCACCCGTTCGTGACGCACTCGAACGAGCTCGACGCCGACCTCTACCTCCGCATCGCGACCGAGCTCTACCTCAAACGGCTCATCGTCGGCGGCCTCGAGCGCGTGTACGAGATCGGCAAGGATTTCCGCAACGAGAGCGTCTCGTACAAGCACCAGCCCGAGTTCACCATGCTCGAGTGGTACGAGGCATACGCGGACTACGCGGACACGATGGTGCGGATCGAGGAGTTGCTCGAACGGGTCGCGCTCGACGTTTTCGGGACAACGGTCACGACGTTCAGGGGGCATGAGGTCGACCTGAAGCGCCCTTGGCGGCGGGTCGGCTTCGTGGAGTCGCTCGATGCGCTCGAGCTCTGGACGCGCGACGAGGACGAGCTGCGAGCGTGGCTGACCGAGCGCGGCGTCGACACAACCGCCGACAAGGACTGGGCGCAGCTCGTCGATCACGCCTTCGGCCACTTCGTCGAGCCGAGCCTCGTCGAGCCGACCATCGTCTACGGGCATCCGGTGGAGCTCTCGCCGTTCGCCCGCGTAACAGATGACGACGAGGCGCTCACGGAGCGATTCGAGTATTTCGCCGCCGGGATGGAGCTCGGAAACGCCTACACGGAGATCAACGACCCCTCGGCGCAGCAGCGCCGCTTCGACGAGCAGTCGGAGCACGTCGAGGGCGTGCGTGGCGATCCGGACTACGTCGAAGCGCTCTCCTACGGAATGCCGCCGACCGGCGGCCTCGGTCTCGGCATCGACCGGCTCGTCATGCTGCTCTCCGGCCGCGAGACGATCCGCGACGTGATCCTCTTTCCCGCGCTGCGCCCTTGAAGCTGCCACTTCACGTGGTGTAACCCGATCGAGGGGTCGACTCGCCACCCCCGCCAGACGATCGTAACGAGGCGGTGAGGTTCAACCGACGTACCGATGCGGCCTCGGAGCGCTACGACGCGCGCTTCCGCTCACTGGTCGAGCAGTTGCCGCTCTCCGTCTACATCGACCACCTCGACGACGTCAGCTCGAACATCTATACGAGCCCACAGATCGAGCAGATGCTCGGTTATCCGGTCGGCGAGTGGGTCGAGAACGCCGACTTCTTCGTCGAGCTGCTTCATCCGGAGGACCGCGAGAGGGTGCTCGCCGCCCATCAGCGCACGCATGCGACGGGAGAGCCGCTGTTCGTCGAGTATCGACTGCGCAGGAACGACGGCCGCTACCTCTGGATACAGGATGAGGCTCGGGTGGTCTCGAGTGCGGGCGAGTCGGTGCTACAGGGATATCTCCTGGACGTCACGGCCCGGAAGGAAGCCGAGGAGCAGCTTCGCCATCAAGCCTTCCATGACGCCCTCACGGGGCTCGCCAACCGAGCGCTGTTCACGGACCGCGTGGAGCATGCACTCGTTCTCCGTAACCAGGAGGCGCAGGCCGAGGTAGCCGTGCTCTTCCTGGACCTGGACGACTTCAAGGGAGTCAACGACACGCTGGGCCACGCGGCGGGCGACACGCTTCTGCGCGCTGTCGGGTTGCGGCTCCGCGCCGAGCTCTCGGCGAGCTACACGGTTGCTCGATTGGGCGGCGACGAGTTCGCGGTACTCATCGAGGATGTTGCAAGACCGTCGACCGCAGTGGATGCAGCCGAGAAGATCGTCGGGTCGCTCCGTGCTCCCTTCGAGCTCGATGATCGAGAGGTGTTCGTGACCGCGAGCGTCGGGATTGCGTTCGGCCGTGTCGCGGACGACCTCATGCGCGCGGCTGACGTTGCGATGTATCGAGCCAAGGCCTTGGGGAAGGCGCAGTACGTCGTGTACGTCCCGACCATGGCCGAGGATCTCGTCGGTCGCCTGGAGCTCGTGGCCGACCTCCGCCGTGCACGTTGCGACGAAGAATTCGTCGTCCACTATCAACCCGTCGTCAACCTCGAATCGAGCGCCGTCGTCGGCGTCGAGGCGCTGGTTCGTTGGGTTCACCCGACGCGCGGCGTCCTGCTCCCGAGTGAGTTCATCCCGCTTGCCGAAGAGACGGGCAAGATCGTCGAGCTGGGAGCGTGGGTTCTGCGGGAAGCCTGTACAGAGGTCGCTCGCTGGCGTGCCGACGGCCAGGGCGCCGAGGCGCTGGCACTGAGTGTGAATGTGTCCACGCGCCAGGTGCGTCCGGATCTGCTCGTCGAGGATGTGAAGGAGGCTCTCGCCGTTTCGGGCCTCGAGCCGGCAGCTCTTACGCTGGAGCTGACGGAGAGTGTGCTCCCGCAACGCCACGAGGAGCTCAAGGCGGTTCTAGCCGAGGTGGCGGCGCTGGGTGTGCGACTCGCGCTCGACGACTTCGGCACCGGCTACTCCTTGCTCTCGCTCCTGCAAGACCTGCCCGTGCACACGCTGAAGGTCGACCGCTCGTTCGTGAACGCGCTCGACGACGACGCGACCCGTCAGGGGTTCGTCCAGGCCATCATCGACCTCGCGCAGACGCTCGACGTGTCACTCGTCGCGGAGGGCATGGAGACGGCGGCACAGACGACCGAGCTCCGCCGGCTCGGATGTCGAATCGGTCAGGGCTTCCACTTCTCCCCGCCGCTCGGTGCGGAGGAGGTTCGGGAGCTCCTCGCGGCCGGGGCCTGCGCGAGTCTCGACGAGGCCATCTCGACGCGCGGCCGGGCCGAAGCCGCGTAGCGGCCGGCCTGAACTCGCTATGCCGTCGACGTTGCCGTTTCGAGCCTGAGTCGCTCGAACGCGAGCACGTCCGCCAGGATGTCGTCGAGCGAGCGCTCCGGAGTCCAGCCGATCGTCGCGCGGATCTTCGTGGTCGACGGACTGCGGTGGAGCATGTCCTCGATGCCGATCCCGTAGACGTCCTCGTACGCTACGTACTCGGTCTCCGACGACGACCCGGTCAGCTCTCGCACCCTGCCTGCGAGCTCGTTGATCGAGATGCGCTCTTCAGAGCCGACGTTGTAGATCTCGCCCGACGTGCCGTGCTCCATGAGCCCGGCGAGCGCGCGGATCGTGTCAGAGACATGGCAGAAGCAGCGGGTCTGATCCCCGTCGCCGTGGATCTCGATGGGCTCGGCAGCGAGCGCGCGCTGCACGAAGGTCGGGATGACCATCCCGTACTGACCGCTCTGGCGCGGGCCGACGGTGTTGAAGAGCCGAACGATGACGCAATCCAGGCCATGCTCCGCGTGGTGCGCAAGAGCGAGGAACTCGTCCATCGCCTTCGAATCCGCATACGCCCAGCGCTTTTGCGTCGTCGGCCCGTAGATCCGCCGGTCGGTCTCCTCGAGGGGGCGCTCCTCGCGGTGATCCCCGTACACCTCGGAGGTCGAGGCTACGAGCACTCGCTTCCCGAAGCAGTGACAGTGCTCGAGCACGATCTCCGTCCCGCGGAGGTTCGTGACCAGTGTCTGCACGGGTTGCTCGACGATGAGCCGTACGCCGACTGCAGCTGCGAGGTGGTAGACGACGTCGCACTTGTAGACGAGCTCGTTGACCGCTGACCAGTGCAGGACCGAGTCGACCACCAGATGAAATCCGTCGCGGTCGCGGAGGTGCTCGACGTTGTCGAGCGATCCGGTCGAGAGATCGTCCAGCACCCATACCTCGTGCCCTTCGTCCAGCAGGAGCTCTGAGAGATGTGAGCCTATGAATCCGGCCCCACCCGTGACTAATGCTTTCTGGCTCACCGGCCGAGAAGGGTACCGAGGTCGCCGGGCGAACCCGGCCCAGAAG